>JAAFHD010000305.1:2090-4683 GCA_013298245.1 Alphaproteobacteria bacterium | reverse complement strand
CTTCCAGATGGCCTTTCAATTGCTGCTGCTGGAAGCGCGCGACCAGGTGGACGCCCTGGCTGAAGCCAGCACGCCGGATGCCGCCGCGCTGATCCGCCTGGGCCTGTTGAACTACGCGGCCGGCGCGCTGCTGATGCCCTATGCGCCATACGCCGCCGCGGCGCGCACGCTGCGCCACGATGTGGACGCGCTGGCCTCGCGCTTCGGCGTCTCCTTCGAACAGGCCGCGCACCGGCTGTGCACCCTGCAACGCGATGGCGCGCGCGGACTGCCTTTCTTCTTCCTGCGCGTGGACCTGGCGGGCAATGTCGACAAGCGCTTTTCCGCCGCTGGCTTCCCCTTCGCGCGCTTCGGCGGCTCTTGCCCGAAATGGGTGGTGCACCAGGCCTTCACCACGCCAGGCACTATGCGCGTGCAGCACGCCGAGCTGCCCGATGGCGCGCGCTTCCTCTGCTTCGCACGTGCTGTGGCGGGCCATGGCGCGGCCTGGGGCGAACCGCCGCCCTTGCACGTCATCGCGATGGGCTGCGATGCCGCGCACGCGCCGGACCTTGTCTATGCGGACGGGCTGGACCTGAAGCACCAGCCGGTCGGCATCGGGCTGTCGTGCCGGCTGTGCGAACGCACCGATTGCCGCAGCCGCGCATTCCCACCGCTGGAACACCGCCTGAAGCTGGACCCGAACGAGGATGCGGCCTCGCCCTGGCGCTTCGAAAAATAGCCGAGAGCGCATCTGCGCAGCGTGGCGGCCTGGCTGGCGAGGGATGTTTCGTCCTGGCCAGGAAGGCGCCGCAGCCAGTGGTGGTTCCACGGGCAAGGCGGCTGACGCCGCCAGGGCGGAACAGCACCGCCAGCCAGGCCGCCACGCTGCGCAGACGCGCTCTCAGTCCACAAACGCCATCCGGTCCACATCCACCATCCCGCGATCGGTGATCTTCAGATGCGGGATCACCGGCAGCGGCAGAAACGCCACCTGCAAAAAGGGTTCGGCCAGCGCGCAACCCAAGCCCCGCGCCGCCTCGCGCAACGCGACCAGCAAGGGCGCCAATTCCTCCTGCGGCAGGTCGCTCATCAACCCTGCGATGGGCAGCGCGATCTCCGCCAGCACCAAGCCGTCGGATGCGACGACAAAACCACCGCCGATTTCGCCCAACCGGTTCACCGCCAGCGCGACATCCGCGTCATCCATCCCGACCGCGCAGATGTTATGGCTGTCATGGCCGACCGAACTGGCAATCGCACCACGCGCCAGGCCGAAACCCCGCACGAAGCCGCGCGCGATGTTGCGGTTGTGCCCATGCCGCGCGACCACCACCACCTTCGCCACATCCTGCGCCGCATCGGGCAGCACCAGGCCGTCCCGCACGGGCAGCGTGCGGCGCAGATGTTCGGTGATGATCTTGCCCGGAATCACACCGATCACGGGCTGATCGGCGGCGCCGGTCTTCGCCATGTCTGCGGCGGAGATGTGCGGCGCGCGCATGCTGTCCAGGCCAATTGGCGCGACGGGTGGGCGCGCGGCAAAGCGATGTTCGGTGACCGGCGCGCCGCCGATCAGCACGCGCGCCACGCGGCATTCGCGCAGGTCGTCCAGCAGCACGATATCGGCGCGCAGCCCCGGCGCGATCATGCCGCGATCGCGCAGCCCAAACGCGCGCGCCGCCGTCAGGCTTGCGGCGCGATAGGCGGCCAGCGGCGGCACGCCAAGCGCGATCGCCTTGCGGATGGAAAAATCCAGATGCCCGTCATGCGCGATTTCCAGCGGGTTGCGGTCATCGGTGCAGAAGCACAGGAAGGCGCTGGTCGCTTCGGTCAGCAATGGCGCCAGCGCCGCCAGATCCTTGCAGACGCTGCCCTCGCGGATTAGCACCGTCATGCCTTTCTGGATTTTCTCCAGCGCTTCGGGGGCGCTGGTCGCTTCATGCTCGGTGCAGATGCCGGCGGCGATATAGCCGTTCAGCGCGGCGCCGCGCAGCAACGGCGCGTGCCCGTCGATATGCGCGCCCTGGAACAGCGCGAGCTTCGCCAGGCATTCCGGATCGCGCGCCAGCACGCCCGGAAAGTTCATGAACTCCGCCAGCCCGATCACTTTGGGGTGCGCCATATAGCGCGCGATGTCGTCCGCGCTGATCGCCGCGCCCGCCGTCTCCAACCCCGTCGCCGGCACGCAGGATGACAGGTTTACGCGCAGATCCATCACCATTCGCTGCGCCGATTCGAGGAACCAGTCGAAGGCGCGCGTGCCCAGCACATTGGCCATCTCATGCGGATCGCAGATGGCGGTGGTGGTGCCGCGTGGCGCCACGCAGCGCTCGAATTCAAAGGGCGTCACCAGCGATGATTCGACATGGCAATGCGTGTCGATGAAGCCGGGCACCGCGATCAGTCCGGTGCAATCTTCCACCCGCGCGCCGGCATATTCACCCAGCGTGCCGATGACGGTCTCGCCACAAATCGCGATGTCACCGGGCAGCAATTCACCCGTCACGACATCCAGCATGCGCGCGCCGCGCAGCACCAGATCCGCCGGTTCGGCGCCGCTGCCTTGCGCAATGCGGCGGGAGAGGTTCGTGTTCATCCGCGCCATGTGGTG
>JAAFHD010000305.1:0-2080 GCA_013298245.1 Alphaproteobacteria bacterium | reverse complement strand
TGGTGCGGCAGGCGCTGCGCTACAATTCGCGGATGGCGGCGAAGGTCTCGGCGGCCGCGCGTTCCAATTGCCACAACGCGGACTCGGCCTGTTCGGGCGCCACCGCTTCGAAGCGCAGCACGGAACCCGGCACGGCCTGGCCCAGCCGGTGCAGATCGGCGGTGATCACCGTTGCGATCTTGGCATAGCCACCCACACTCTGCCGGTCCGGCAGCAGCGCAATCGGCTGGCCATCGCCCGGCACCTGGATGCAGCCCGTGGTGTTGCCGTCGGAGACAATCTCCTTCCGCCCCACATGCTCCAGCGGCGCGCCCTTCAGGCGCAGCCCGATCCGGTCGGCATCGCGTGTCACCTCGTAGCTTTCGGTCAGCAGCGTGCGGAACGCGGCGTCGGTGAACATTTCTGTCTGTGGGCCCAGGATCACGCGCAGCGGGCGCGCACGGTCTGCCGGCACAGGGTGGGGCAGGGCGCGTTCGCGCCCCTCCGGCGCCTGTTCCAACCGCAACGGCAGGGCGTCGCCGGCGGCCAGGCGCCGGCCCTCGAAGCCACCGATCGCGGCGCGCGTATAGGTGCTGCGACTTCCCATCACCCGCGCCAGCGCGAAGCCGCCGCGCACCGCCAGATAGGCGGCGCCGCCGCGCAGCCGCCCCACCGCAATCACCTGGCCGCGGCGCGCGGTGTAGGTGCGCCAGAAGGCGATGGGCGCGCTGTCCAGCGTCGCGGGTGCATCGGCGCCGGTCAGC
This sequence comes from Alphaproteobacteria bacterium, assembly GCA_013298245.1. Classification (GTDB taxonomy): domain Bacteria; phylum Pseudomonadota; class Alphaproteobacteria; order Acetobacterales; family Acetobacteraceae; genus Rhodovarius. The sequence goes on along the minus strand of JAAFHD010000305.1, from coordinate 1,337 downwards.
GCGAAGCGTAGGCTTTCCGCGCGCACGGTGGCGGTAACGCCAAGCCGGCACATCTCCAGCGCCGCGTCATCGGGCGCATTGCCCAGCACGGCATTGGCAGCGCGCAGCGCGAGCGGGTCCAGCGCGCCCGATGGCGGCACGCCGATGCGCATATGCCCCACACGCCCCAGATCCTGGATGCTGGAGAACAGGCCCGGTTCTTCGATGTGCAGCGTCATGCGAAATCCGCCGCGGCGATGCGCTTGAATTGCACTTCGTCGCCCGGTGCCAGCAGCGCCGGTTGCTCCCAGCGCGGATCGAACAGCGGCAGCGGCGTGCGCCCCATGATGTTCCAGCCGCCTGGTGTTTCCTGCGGATAGATATTGGCCATGGCCTCCGCCATGCCGACGCTGCCCGCGGGCAGGCGCGTGCGCGGCGGCACGCGGCGCGGCAGGAACAGCGCCGGGTCCAGCCCGATCAGATACGGGTGCCCGGGAAAACTGCCGACCATGATGACGGTGTAGGTGGGCGCGCAATGCCGCGCGATCACCTCTTCCGCAGGCAGGCCAAGGCGCGTCGCGGCCTCGTCCAGATCCAGCGCGAAGGGTGCTTCGTAGCAGACCGGAATCTCGAAGCGGCGCGGCGCCGTGGCCGGCGCGTCGGGCAAGTCGCGCGACAATTCCGTCAGCAGCACCGACATCGCGCGGCCGCTGATGCGCAGCGGGTCGAAACGCACCAGCAGCGAGCGCAGCGAGGGCATGGTCTCGACCAGGCCCTCGGGTGCTGCCGCGACCAGCGCCGCATCCAGCGCACGCGCACGCGCCGCCGCGCGCGGGTCCAGCGCTTCGGAGAATTCAGCGATGATCGCCGCATCCCCGGCGCGTCTGAGCAGCATGGGCCCATCTTGGCAGCGCCGCGCGCTCAGGCAAGCTGTGTCGCGCAAAAGGGGATCGCGCGATGGCTGTGGTGAACATCAACTGCGACATGGGCGAGAGCTTCGGCGCCTGGAAAAAGGGCGAGGACGCGGCGATCATGCCGCTCGTCAACAGTGCCAACATCGCCTGCGGTTTTCACGCCGGCGACCCAACGGTGATGGCCGCCACGGTCAAGCTGGCCGCCGTGCATGGCGTTTCCATCGGCGCGCATCCGGGCTTCGATGACAAGCAGGGTTTTGGTCGTCGCCCCATCCGCCTGACCAATGCCGAGATCGAGGCGCAGACCGCCTATCAGATCGGCGCGCTGTGTGCCGTCGCCGCGCTGCATGGCGCGAAGGTTACGCATGTGAAGGCGCATGGCATGCTGCACAACATGGCCGTGCTGGATATCGAGATGGCCCGCGCCATCTGCCGCGCCGTGAA
>JAAFHD010000304.1 GCA_013298245.1 Alphaproteobacteria bacterium | reverse complement strand
GTTCCGCATGACTGCCGAGGCGCCGGTCGAGCGCCAGCTGCGCTTCTGGCAGCGCATGGTGGTCCCATATCTCGACACCACCAACGGCATCGTCACCGTACAGGTCTGGGCCTTCGACCCGGCCGAGGCCCGGGCGCTGGCGGAGCAGTTGCGCCTCCTCTCCGAGCGTCTGGTCAACGAGATGTCGCGCCGCGCGCAAGAAGACGCGCTGCGCCATGCGCGACAGGAAACCCTGGCTGCGGAGACGCTGCTGCGCGACATCCGGCTGCGGATCGCGCAGTTCCGCAACACCAATTCGCTGCTGTTTCCGCAACTCAGCGCCACCATCGTGGCGCAGGTCGAAACCCGCCTGCGTGAAACGCTGGCCGATCTGCGGGCGCAGCTGACCACGCAGCTCGCGCAGGGCACCAACCCGACCTCGCTGCAGATCCGCGTGCTGCAAGGCCGTGTGTCGAGCCTGGAGGAAGAGGTCACGCGTGTTCGCGGCGAACTCTCGCGCCCCGCTTCCACCGCGCAGGACACCACTCTGGCCACGCTGCTGACCGACTATGCCGCGCTCGAGGTCGAGGAACGCATGGCGCAGCAGCGCCTGGAACGGGCGCAGACCATGCTGACGCAGTCCAGCGCGGATCTCGCGCGGCAGGGCGTCTATCTGAATGCCTTCGTGCAGCCGGCGGTGGCGCAGCTGTCCACCTGGCCGCTGCGCTGGTCGATCATGTTGCAGGTGCTGGCGCTGGCCGCCGGTGCCTGGCTGCTCGGCCTGTTCCTGCTGCGCGCCATCCGCGAGCATCTCGGATGAGCCTGCCCTGGCCCGCGCCGGATACCAGCGCGGCCCAGATCGCGGGCCGCTGGGCCGAAGACCCGCAAGGCATCGCGGCTGAGGGCCTGCTGCGTTGCGCCGATATCGCCTTCGCCGCCGGCATGTTGCCGCTCACGATGGAATTGCTCGCGGCGCATCTCGGCGTGGTGCCCGATGATGCGGCGCAATCCCTGCGCCTCGCGACGCTGCGCTTGCAACAGGGCGATGACCGGGGCGCCGAGGCCGCGCTGCGCGATCTGCTGCGATACAGCCCGGCGCAGGCCGATGCCTGGGCGATCCTGCGCTCCATCCTGAGCCAGCGCGGCGACATCGCGGCGACGCTGGCCGCGCTGCGCGAACAACAGGCAGCCATGGGCGATACGCCGGCGCTCGCCTTCGAGGAAGCGCGGCTGCTGCTCTCCCAGCGCCAGAGCCGCGCCGCCGAGGCCGCCTTGGCGCGCATTCCTCCCGGCGCGCGCGAACACCTCGATGCCGCGCGGCTCTTGCCGCAACTGGCGCTGGAACGCTTCGCCCTGGATGCCGCCGTCAGCGCGGCGGAGGCAGGGCTCAGGCAGCACCCGGGCGATGTCCTGTTGAGCATCAGCCTGGCCCAGGCGCTGTTCCGCCAGGCGCGCTTCAACGAAGCCCTGGTGCCGCTCGATGCCGCGCTTGGCGTGGAGCCAGCCAATGCGCCGCTGCTGCGGATGCGAAGCGAGATCGCGCTGCGTCAGGCCCGCCTGACGGCGGCTTTCGCCGATGCCCTGGCGGCCGCCGAACTCGATCCCGGCAATGCCGACAACCACTACCATGCCGGCATGCTGGCGCAGCGCCTGGGCTATTCGGATCAGGCGTTGCGGCTGTTGCAGGCGGCGCTGGAGCTGCAGCCGGGCAACACCGAAATCGCCCTGGCCATCGCCCGGTTGCACGCCGCATCGGGTCGGCACGATGCGGCGCTGGCCGCGCTGGATGAGGCCGCGCAGATCGCGCCTGGTGACGCTGGGCTGCAGGCGCTCCGCCTTTCGGTGCTGCAACAGGCCGATGCCGCGCGCAGTGCGGGGCCTTTGCGCCCGCTGCGCCCGCTGCCGCGCAGCCGCGATGCGCGAGACGGCGGGCTCGCGCAGGCCTTGCACATCCAAGCGCGGGTCCTGGCGGCCTTGGTCCGGCGCGAGATCCATCACCTGAGCCGCTTCTCCCGCTTCGGCCTGGCGGCGGTGGTGCTGGAACCGCTGGCGCATGTCGCGGTGCTCGGGCTCGTGATGTTCTTTTTCAACCATGGCAGGCCGCCGCTCGGGAATGACCTGTTCTTCTTCTACGCGACCGGCATCCTGCCATTCCTGCTGTTCAGCCACATCGCCGAGCACGCGCTGCACGCCTATCGCGACAATGCCGGCGTGTTCCAGGTCTCTCTGGTTCGCCGGCCCGATACCGTGGTGGCGATCGGCCTGACGCACACCCTGGTCGACGGCATCGCCTGTGTCGTGATCCTGACCGTGCTGGTGATGATCGGCAGTGCCGCGGGCGTGCATGACTGGCGCGTCGCCACCGCCGCCTTTCTGGCAACCGGGCTGCTGGGGCTTGGCTTCGGCATGGTGGGCGCGGCGCTGAACAGCGCCAACCAGGGCTTCCAGACATTGTGGTACAGCGGTCAGCGCATTCTCTATGTGCTCTCGGGGCTGTTCTACCTGCCGATGCACATGCCGGCGACGGCGCGGGAATGGCTGGTGTGGAACCTCATGCTGGGCTGCATCGAATGGTTCCGCTCGGGCGTCTTCGCGCAGTATCAGCCGCCCTGGGTGTCGCCCGGCTATGTGCTGGGCTGCGCCTTCGGGCTGCTGCTGCTGGGCCTGTTCCTGGAACGGCCGTTCCGCCGGCTGGCGCGCGCATGATCCGCTTCGACGCCGTCACCAAGAGCTTTGTGCGCCAGGGCGGCCGGCAGATGGTGCTGGACAATGTCTCCTTCACGCTGCCCCGCGGGCGCAGGCTTGGCGTGCTGGGGCGCAACGGCGCGGGCAAATCCACGCTGCTGCGCGTCATCGCAGGCGCGGAGCCGGCGGATTCCGGGCGCATCATCCGCGACGGCCGGGTGTCCTTTCCGGTGGGCTTCACCGGCACCTTCCACCCCAGCATGACAGCGCGACAGAACCTCGAATTCCTGGCCGATGTCTACAACATGGACCGCCGCGAGATCATCGACTGGGTGGCGGATTTCGCCGCCATCGGCGCCTATTTCGACATGCCGGTGGGCACCTATTCATCGGGCATGTTCGCCCGCCTCGCCTTCGGCACCAGCTTCGCCTTCGAGTTCGACACCTATCTGGTGGACGAGGCCTTCGAGACCGGCGATGAGGCCTTCCGCGCCCGTTGCAGCGCCGCCTTCGAGGCGAGGCTCGTCGATGCCTCGCTCGTCCTGGTCTCGCAGAACATCGAGACCATTCGCCGCCATTGCGACTGCGCCGCCGTGCTCGATGCCGGGCGGCTCACGCTGCATGCGGACATCGACACTGCCATCGACGCGCATGCCGCTGCCATGCGGCGCGCGATGCTCGAACCCACCTACTGACATCAAGGCCATCGCATGCCCATCCAGTCGCCCGATCCAGATGTGTTCTTCCTGTCGGGGCCGGCGGTCACCAGCACCGCCAATATTGATCTCACGGTCAGCGCGGGGGGCGATTCACACCCGGTTCTGCTGGGCCTGCGGCTGGTCACACCGGATGCGGCGCGGCTGCGCGTCGGGCTGGAATGGCTGCCCATCAGCCGCGCGCGGCGAGAGGGCGGCGATACGGTGGATCTATGCCTTAGACTGTCGGGCGGCCAAGGCCTGGGTGCGGCGGGCAGTGTGCTGGCCGTCGATTTCCCGATCACTTCGGATGCCCATGCCGACCCGGATTTCGCCACCATCGGCGCCGCGTCGGTGCAGGTCTCGGGCGCTGTGGCGCTGCGCGGGATCGAATTGGGCTTTGCCCAGGATGGTGCCCTGGCTTTCGCGCTGCCGGTGGCGTTGCGCCCCGTCTCGCACATGGCGAGCGCCTTTCGCTTCAAGCCCAATGGGCAGGCGGGGCTTACGCTGCTGCTGCATCTGCAGGCCTTCGACGGCGAGGCGATCATTCGCATCGGCCGCGTCTTCGCTGGCCTTGACTACGACCCCTATCGCTTCAACCCCTATTTCGAGCGCATAGCGCATCACCAGGGCCGCCCCGTCTTCGCCAACGGGGAGGAGGTGAAGGCGGAGTTCATCCAGGCAGCGCGCGCCGCCAGCAGGACCTCGCGCTTCGGCGGCATGCAGGCCTTCATCCGGCCCTTCATCGTGCAGCGCATGGGCGATCCGCCCTTTCCGATGCTGGTGGGCACGCCTAATTCGATCTCCTGGTACGCGATCGAGCCGACGCATGGCATCGAGGAATACCATCGCGACGGCATCATCCGCCCCGGCGAGCGCGTGCTGGATTGCGGCGCCCATGCCGGACAGATGTCCGCGCTGTTCGGCCTGGTCGGCGGCAGTGATGTCGTCGCGATCGACCCCTTCCCGCAGAACACCCTGCAGATCGAGGCGCAGGCGCGGTTGAACAATCTGCCCGGGCTGAAGGCACTGCGCGCGGGCGTGGGCGAGGCATCCGCCAAGCTCAGCCTGTCCATCCTGGGGCAGGAGACCAGCGCCAGCACCGGCCTGGTCGACGACCTGATCGATGTGGACATCGTGCCGTTGGACGACTTCATCAGCATGCGCCCGGACATGATCAAGCTGGATGTGGAGGGCGCCGAGGTGGGCGCCCTGCGCGGCGCGCAGCGCCTGCTGCGCGAATGCTGCCCGCGGCTTTTCTGTGAGCTGCACACCCAGATGATCGGCAATTTCGGCCATACGCCCGCCGATTTCTTCGCCGCCATC
>JAAFHD010000303.1:2138-4727 GCA_013298245.1 Alphaproteobacteria bacterium | reverse complement strand
GGAAATCTACGACTATATGCGCCTGCTCTGGGCGCGCGTGGGCGTGCCGTATTCGCCCGCGACCGGCCTGCCGATCGAGGCGCAAAGCGTGTCGCAAATGGTGGACCGCGTGGCCGCGATGGAAGAGGGCACGCGCCTGTTGATCCTGGCGCCGGTGGTGCGCGGCAAGAAGGGCGAATACCGCAAGGAGCTGGCCGAATGGCAGCGCCGCGGCTTCGAGCGCGTGAAGATCAACGGCACGCTGCACATGATCGACGCGGCGCCGAAACTCGACAAGAAATTGAAGCACGATATCGAGATCGTGGTGGACCGCGTTGTCGTGCGCGAGGGCATGGCGCAGCGCCTGGCGGATAGTTTTGAAACGGCGTTGGGGCTGGCCGATGGCATCGCTTATGCAGAGCATGCAGAGACCGGCGAACGGACAGTTTTCAGCCAGAAATTCGCCTGCCCTGTCTCCGGTTTTTCCATCGAGGAAATCGAGCCGCGGCTGTTCAGCTTCAACTCCCCGCAAGGTGCCTGCCCGTCCTGCGACGGCCTCGGCACCGAGACGTTTTTCGACCCCGCGCTGGTGGTGCCCGATGACAACAAGGCGCTGCGCGATGGCGCCATCGCCGCCTGGTCCGGCACCAATTCGCCGTATTACGACCAGACGCTGGACAGCCTGGCGAAGCACTTCAAGCAGCGCATGGACACGCCCTGGGGCGAGCTCGCGCCTGAGTTCCGCGAAGCGCTGCTGAACGGCACCGGCAAGGAGGCCGTGACGCTGCGCTACAAGGACGGGCTGCGCGCCTACGAAGTCCAAAAACCCTTCGAAGGCGTGATCCCGAACCTGCAACGCCGCTTCCGCGAAACCGACAATCCCTGGGTGCGCGAGGACCTCTCGCGCTACCAGGCGGACAAGCCCTGCCAGGCCTGCAACGGGCATCGGTTGAAGCCGGAATCGCTGGCAGTGAAGGTGGCCGGCAAGCATGTGGGGGAGGTGTGCGAACTCTCCATCCGCAATGCGCGCAAATGGTACGCCGGCGTCAATGAAACGCTGACGCCGCAGCGCCAGGAAATCGCGCGCCGCATCCTGAAGGAGATCGAGGAACGGCTGCAATTCCTTGTGGATGTGGGGCTGGATTATCTCTCGCTGGGACGCGCCTCGGCGACGTTGTCGGGCGGTGAATCGCAGCGTATTCGGCTGGCATCGCAGATTGGCTCGGGCCTGACCGGCGTGTTGTATGTGCTGGACGAACCCAGCATCGGCCTGCATCAGCGCGACAATGAACGCCTGCTTGGCACGCTGCGGCGGTTGCGCGATATCGGCAATACCGTGCTGGTGGTGGAGCATGATGAGGACGCGATCCGCGCCGCCGACCACCTGATCGATATCGGCCCCAAGGCCGGCGCCGGCGGTGGCCGCATCATCGCGCAGGGCACGCCGGCGGAGGTGGAAAAACACCCCGACAGCCTGACTGGCGCGTATCTCTCAGGCCGACGCGATGTGCCCGTGCCGGCGCAGCGCCGCCCCTTCGACAAGAAGAAAATGCTGCGGCTTTCCGGCGCGCGCGGGAACAACCTGAAGGACGTCACCGCGTCCTTCCCGCTCGGCACTTTTACGTGTGTCACCGGCGTTTCCGGCGGCGGCAAATCGACGCTGGTGATCGAGACGCTGTACAACGCCACCGCCCGCCGCCTGATGGGCGCGGGCACCGTGCCGGCAGCACACGACAAGCTCGAGGGCCTCGAATATCTCGACAAGATCATCGACATCGACCAGTCGCCGATCGGGCGCACGCCGCGTTCCAACCCGGCCACCTACACCGGCCTGTTCACCCCCATCCGCGATTGGTTCGCCGAGCTGCCCGAGGCGCGCGCCCGCGGCTACCAGCCCGGCCGCTTCAGCTTCAACGTGAAAGGTGGGCGTTGTGAGGCCTGCCAGGGCGATGGCTTGATCAAGATCGAGATGCACTTCCTGCCCGACGTCTACGTCACCTGCGACACCTGCAAGGGCAAGCGCTACAATCGCGAAACGCTGGATGTGAAATTCCGCGGCAAATCCATCGCCGATGTGCTGGACATGACGGTGAGCGAGGGGCGCGAGTTCTTCTCGGCGGTGCCTTCCATCCACGACAAGCTGAAGACGCTGGAGGAGGTGGGCCTGGGCTATATCCACCTCGGCCAGCAGGCGACGACGCTGTCGGGCGGCGAGGCGCAACGCATCAAGCTGTCCAAGGAACTCTCGCGCCGCGCCACCGGGCGCACGCTGTATATCCTGGATGAACCGACCACCGGGCTGCATTTCGAAGACGTGCGCAAGCTGCTGGAAGTGCTGCACGCGCTGGTCGAAACCGGCAACACCGTGGTGGTGATCGAGCACAATCTGGAGGTCATCAAGACCGCCGATTGGGTGCTGGATCTCGGCCCCGAAGGCGGTGAGGGCGGCGGGCATATCGTCGCCGAAGGCACGCCCGAGGATATCGCCGCCAACCCCGCCAGCCACACCGGCCGCTTCCTGAAACCCATCCTGGCCCGCCAGGCCGCACCCGCAGCGCCGAAGTTGCGCAAACGTCACGCACAAAAGGCATAGGCTGCCCTACGCTCACA
>JAAFHD010000303.1:0-2128 GCA_013298245.1 Alphaproteobacteria bacterium | reverse complement strand
CGTGAAAAAGGCCCGTCCATGCGTCACCTTCTGCTGCTCTGCGCCCTCGCCATGCCCGCCATGGCGCAGGAGCGCACCGTCGTCCTGCACAACACCGAGGACCAGGAATTCTGCATCAATGCCGCTCCGCGTGAGGCCGGCCCGGTCAGCGTCGGCCGTTGCGACGGTGATGCCGCGCGCTTCGTGCTGGATGCCGCCCGCCCGGGCATCCGCCTGGCCGCCAACCGCGCCTTTTGCCTGACTGTCACGGTGGGCGGCGAGCCCACCTACCTGACCATCGCGCGCTGCGCCGCCGATGGCGAGTTCCAGCGCCTGCGGGTCGAACAGCGCCGCATCTTCAGCGATGAATTCGGTCCCCAATGCGTCGCCGCCCCGCGCGGCGTGACCGCGGGCGCGCGCGTCAGCACGGTCGAATGCGCCGACAATGCGCGCCAGCGCTGGTCTTCGCGCGTGATCGCCGCCGCCACCGGCCCCGCCGCCTGGGGCCGCGCCAGCGGCTGGGACATCACCGTGGCCTCGGCCGGCGGCCAGTTCCGCGGCTGCCAGGCGGAGCGCCGGATGGAAGGTTCGGTCCCGGAGGTGGGTCCGGTGCGAATCATTCTGAACCCCGACCTGGTCATGATGATGGACTATCCCTTCGGCATCACGATCACCCAGGCGGAGCGGATCGTCATCCGGGCCGGGAACGACCGCGACACGGTGACGGCGCGGCCAAGCGGTCCGGAGCGGATCAGCTTCGAGATCACGCCCCCGATCGCGCGCACGCTGGTGGAGCGCAACACACCCCATCTGCGGATCGAGATCTCGGGCAATGAGCCGGATCGGATCCCGACCGCGGGCTTCCGCGCGGTGTGGGACATGCTGAATGATTGCCTGGACAAGCGCGGCGTGCGGTAGCGCGCGACAAGCCCGCGCGGCGCATGGCAGGATGGCGGCATGTATCGCCGCCATCTTCTCGCGTTCGCCGCAACACCCGCCTTCGCGCAGGACGCACGCCCCGCGCGCATGCTGGTGCCCTATGGCGCGGGCAACATCACCGACCAGGTGGCGCGTGTGTTGGCGGATGCGCTGGCGCCCCGCTGGGGCGGGCGCCTGACGGTCGAAAACCAGCCCGGCGCCAGCGGCATGCTGGGCACGCAAACGCTGACGCGCAGCCCGCCCGATGGCAGCGTCTTCGCCATGATTTCGGTCGCCGCACTCGCCATCCTGCCGCATGTCACGCGGCAGATGCGCTATGACCCACTGACCGATCTGGCGCCTATTGCCGGCGTCTCGGTCTCCTCCTCCTTCATGGCGGTGCATCCGTCATTGCCGGTGCGCACTCTGGCGGAACTGGCCGCGCATTGCCGCGCGCGGCCGGCGGGCGATCCGGTCTTCTACTACTCGCCCGGCAACGCGACGGTGCCGCATCTGAACCTGGAAGCCATCCGCCGCGCGCTGGATTTCCCGATGGAGCACGTGCCGTATCGCACGTCAGCCGCCGGCAACACCGACCTGCTGGCCGGCCGCGTGCAGGTCACGATGGACAGCGCATCGCTCACGCTCCAGCACATGCTGACCGGCGCGCTGCGCCCCATCGTCTACAACCACGACCGCCGCCACCCGCAACTGCCCGATGTGCCGACCATCGGTGAAGCCGCACCTGGCCTGACGCTGCTGAACGCCTGGCAAGGCCTGTTCTTCCCGCGCGCCACGCCGGCCGCCATCATCGATCGCACAGCGCGCGATGTGCTGGATGTGATCGGCACGCCGGATTTCGCGGCGCGCCTGCCGATTGGAACCTCGCCGCTGGTGATGGATCCGGCCGCGCTGGCCGCGCATATGCGCGCAGATCATGAACGGCTTGGTCGGCTGGTCGCGGCCATTGGCCTGACCGTGGATTGATCACGCCTCGGCGATACAATCCATGACGATCATGTGGTCGGGGTGCGCAAGCTTCGGGCTTTCGCTGGTCATGCGCGCGGGCATGTCGCCGCCGGTGAAATAGCTGCGATAGATCTCGTCGAAGACGGCGAAATTCGCCATGTCCGTCATGGCCACCGTGATCTTCACCGCCTTGTCCAGCGATGACCCGGAATCCTCCAGGATGCAGATCAGGTTGCGCATCACCTGGTGCAGCTGTGCGGCG
>JAAFHD010000302.1 GCA_013298245.1 Alphaproteobacteria bacterium | reverse complement strand
CCGCATGGAGGACATGGCGCGCGGCAACGTCATGTTCGCCGCCACCGGTGTCACCACCGGCCCGATGCTGAAGGGCGTGCGCCGTTTCGGCGGCGGTGCCTACACGCATTCCATCGTGATGCGCAGCAAATCCGGCACGGTGCGATATGTCGAAGGCCACCATAATTTCGCGCTGAAGCCCGCGGCCTTCATTGCCTGACGCGCTGGACATCGCGGCCAGCGTCACCGGTCGGCGCTGGCTGTGGCGCGACGTGGATGACCGCGCCGGGATGATGCTGGCGCAAAGGCTGGGTGTGCCGGAAATGCTGGGGCGGTTGCTGGCCGCGCGCGGCATTGGCGTCGATACGGCGCAGGATTTTCTGGCGCCGACCTTGCGCGCGTTGCTGCCTGATCCGTCATCACTGCGCGACATGGATCAGGCTGCGGCGCGCATGGCGGACGCGGTGCAGCGCGCGGAATCCATCGCCGTCTTCGCCGATTACGACGTGGATGGCGCGTGCAGCGGCGCGCTGGTTGCGGGCTGGCTGGGGCGGCTCGGCGCGCGCGTGCGCCACTATGTGCCGGACCGCCTGAAGGAGGGGTATGGCCCCAACGCGCCCGCCATCGCGGCCCTGTGCGATGAGGGTGCGACGTTGATCATTTGCGTCGATTGCGGCATCGCCGCGCATGATGCGCTGGCGGCCGCACAGGGCCGCGCGGATGTCGTCATCCTGGACCACCACAAGGCCGAGGGCGCGCCGCCCCCCGTGGTCGCCGCCGTGAACCCGAACCGGCTGGATTGCGAGAGCGGCATGCGCGGTTTGTGCGCCGCGGGCGTGGCGTTCCTGGCGCTGGTCGCGCTGCAACGCGTGCTGCGCGCGCGCGGTTTTTTCGCCGGCGCGGAGCCGGATTTGATGGGCGCGCTGGACCTGGTCGCACTCGCCACCGTCTGCGACGTGATGCCGCTCTCCGGCGTGAACCGCGCGCTGGTCACGCAGGGCTTGCGCGTGCTGGCGCGGCGCGGCCGCCCGGGCCTGGCCGCGCTAATGGATGTGGCCGGCACGCGCGGTGAGCCATCCGCGCATACGCTGGGCTTTGCGCTGGGTCCGCGCATCAATGCCGGCGGGCGGATCGCGGAACCCGATCTGGGTTTGCGCCTTTTGCTGAGCGAAGACCCGATCGAAGCGCGCGTGATGGCGGAAAAACTCGATGCCGTGAATCGCCGCCGCCAGGAGGTGGAAGCCGGCGTCCTGCACCACGCGATGGAACAGGCCGAGGCGCAGCTTGCCGCCGGCCGTGGCGTGGTCCTGGTGGCGGGCGATGGCTGGCACCCGGGCGTGGTCGGGATCGTCGCCTCCCGCATCAAGGAAAAGTTCAACCGCCCCGCCTGTGTGGCGGGCGTTGAGGGCGGTGTGGCCAAGGGTTCGGGGCGTTCCATCACCGGCTTGGACCTGGGTGCGGCGGTGATCTACGCGCGTGCCAAGGGCATGCTGCTGACCGGCGGCGGGCATGCGATGGCCGCTGGGTTTTCGCTCGATGCCGCGCGGTGCGCCGAATTCCACGACTTGCTGGATGAACGCCTGGCGGGTGCCGCCACGCTGCCCGCCGCGTCAGACCTGGTGCTGGATGGCGCGCTTGCCGTGCGCGGTGCGGATGTGCCGATGGCCGAGCAGATCGGCCGCCTGGCACCCTTCGGCCCGGCCAATGAAGAACCCATCTTCGCCTTCCCGCGCGCGCGAATCGTCAAGGCCGATCGCGTCGGCGCCGAGGGCAGCGTGATCCGCGCCTTCATCGAGGGTGCGGATGGCGGGCGGCTGAAGGCGGTCGCGTTCCGCGCGAAGGAAGGGCCGTTGGCGGCGGCCTTGTTGGGTTCGGGTGGTGCGCCGCTGCATCTGGCGGGGCATCTGCGCGCGGAGCGCTGGAACGACAATGTCAGTGCATCGCTGCAGATCATCGATGCGGCACCTTGCAGGGATTGACCGCGCGGCGCGGCACCTCTAATCCCGCCGCCGAGTGGCCCGTTCGTCTATCGGTTAGGACACGGCTCTTTCACAGCTGAAAGGCGGGTTCGATTCCCGCACGGGTCACCATTCTCCCTTCACGCATGCGCCGCCCTTCAGGATCATCGGCAGATGCGCGCCCTGGTCCTGCAACAGGGACAGGTCCGAAAGCGGATCGCCATCCACCACCAGCAGATCGGCCAGGTAGCCTTCCGCCACGCGGCCGAGCTGGCCGGTCATGCGCACCACCTCGGCGCCATGGATGGTGGCCTGGCGCAGCACCTCGGCCGCAGGCAGGGCCTCGGCGCGGATCAGCAATTCTTCGGCTTGGTATTGCTTGGGCGCGCGGAACAGGTCGGTGCCGAGTGCCATGCGCACGCCCGCGCGCGCGGCGATGGCCAGCGAACGTGTGCCGGTCGCCAACACTTCCTCCGCCTTGGCCAGATGGAAGGCGGAGATGCCGATTTCGGCTGCGTGCCGCACGACGCGGCGATACACCACCAGCGTTGGCACCAATATCGCGCCGCGCGCGGCCATCAGCGCGGCCGCGGCTTCGTCCAGGAAATTGCCGTGTTCGATGGTGCGCACGCCGCATTCGACCGCGCGCGTGATGGCGGTGGGTGTGTAGGCGTGGGCGGCGACGTATTTGCCCGCGCGCGCGGCCTCATCGACCACCGCCGCGATTTCATCCAGCGCGTATTGGTCGTAATCCACCGGGTCCGCGGGGCTGGAAATGCCGCCCGAGGCCATGATCTTGATCTGGTCCACGCCGCGCCGGATTTCCTCGCGCGCGGCGCGGCGCACGGCATCCACGCCATCGGCGACAACCATCATGTTGGCCTCTGCGCGCAGCGCGCAGCCAGGGCAGAAATCGGCCGGGTTGCGCATGTCGCCATGCCCGCCGGTCTGGCTGAGCGGGCGGCCGGAGACAAACATGCGCGGCCCCGGGAACAGCCCTTCTTCCACCGCGCGGCGCAGGCCGGCGTCAGCACCACCCATGTCGCGGATGGTGGTGAAGCCACGCAGCAAGGTCTCCCGCAGCAGCCGTGCGGCGCGCGCCGTGACCAATGATGGAAACAGCGACGGATAGGGCACCATGCCATCGGCGCAGACATGCACATGGCAGTCGATCAGGCCGGGCATGATGGTGCGCCCGCCGAGTTCCACCACGCGCGCATCGGCCGCCGTAAGCCCCGGCCCGACCGCCACTATCCGCGCGCCCTCGATCAGCACATCCGCGCGGCGCAATGCGCCCGCATCCACATCCAGCACCGCGCCACCGCGCAGCAGGCTGCGCATCTCAGCTGGCGCGGATATTGGCGTCGCGGATCAGGCGCTCGAAGGTCGCGTGTTCGCGCGCCAGGATCGCCTGCACGCCGGCCGGCGGCGGCAGCGTTTCGGCGGGTATGGTGCCGATGGTGCGCAGCTTCTGCTGCACCGTGGGCATCAACAGCACCTTGGTATAGGCCTCATGCACACGGGCCAGCACCGCATCGGGCATGCCGCGCGGGGCGATGGCGATGTACCAGCTGTCCATGTTCGCCTCTGGGTGGCCAAGTTCGGTCAGCGTCGGCACATCAGGGAAATCCGGGGAACGCGCGGCACCCACCGCGGCGAGTGCACGCATCCGCCCATCCTGCACATGCTGCTTGACCAGCGCGCTGGACAGCACGGCGACATCCAAGCGGCCGGCCAGCATGTCCAGGATGCCCGGCGGCAGGCCGCGATAATCCACCGCCGTCACCTGGAAGCCGAAGGCGCGCTGGATCATCTCCATCGACATATGCGCGAAGGTGCCGTTACCCGCGCGCAGGTAGTTGAGCTGGCCCGGGCGCGCGCGCGCCGTCGCGATGAATTCGGGCAGGGTGCGCGCGGGCTGGTCGCCGCGCACCACCAGCAGCGACACGCTCTGCGAGACCATCGAGATGCCCTGGATGCTGTCGACCGGATGAAAGCCCGACGGTGTCAGCATCGGCCCCACCAGATTGCCGAGCGAGGCCATCAGCCAGGTGTGCCCATCGGGGGCTGCCTGCACCAATTGCTGCGAGCCGATCAGCCCGCCGGCGCCCGTGCGCACATCGATCACCACGGGTTGGCCCAGTTCAGCGGCCAGTTCCTCGGTGTGGGTGCGCATCACCAGGTCCACGATTCCGCCGGCGGGGAAGGGGCAGATGAAGCGGATGGGGCGCGTGGGGAAGCCCTGCGCGAAGGCGGGTGCGGCGAGTGCCGTGGCGGCCAGCAGGGCGCGGCGGGTGGCGAGAATGGTCATGGCGTGTGCTCCTGTTCGATGAAGCCCAGCACGGTGGTCAGGCCGCGCTGCATGTGGTGGTGCAGTTCCTTGCGCATTGCGTCCAGGTCGCGGCCCAGCGCGCGGCGGAGGTAGTTGTCATGCGCGTCGCGGCGCGGCCCCGGGCGGCCATGCGCACGGTGATGCGCCGCCCAATACAGCGTGAGCCGGCCGCGGATGGCGCCCCAGGCCTGGGCCAGCAATGCATGGCCCGCCGCGTCGTAGACCACGCCGTGCAGCGCCAGTTCGGCGGTGATGGAGGCGGTGTCATCGCCGGCATCGATGGCAGCCGTGAGTGCCGCGTGGCGCTCGCGCAGCGCGCTGCGGAAGGCGGCATCGCGCCGGTCCCAGACGAGTTCGAAGGCGAAGATCTCCAGCGTGGTGCGCAGCGTGTAGAGTTCACGCGCGACGGTGGCGTCCAGTGGTGCCACGGTCACGCCCGCCCAGGCGCGGGTCTGCACCAAGAGGCC
>JAAFHD010000306.1 GCA_013298245.1 Alphaproteobacteria bacterium | reverse complement strand
CCCGCTGCTGTTCGCCGGCCTGGCGACCATGTGCGCACTGCTGGTGCCCCTGTGGCGCGGGCGTGGGGACCTGATGCCCTGGGGCATCGCCGGCGCCTTGGGCCTGACCGTGGCCATGCTGGGCCTGCCGCAGCCCTGGCCCGTGCTGGCCGGCGCCCTGGCCGGCAGCGCCGCCGGCGCCGCGCGAGACCTGCGCCGATGACGCTGCGCTGGGACGTGCTGCTGGCCATTCTGGGCATGGCCATCGTGACCTATGCCGTGCGCGCGGGTGGCTACGCCGTGCTGCGCGCCTGGAAGCCGCCGCGCTTCGCCGAGGCGATGCTGAACCACATGCCCGGCTGCATCTTCGTGGCGTTCATTCTGCCCAGCATCGCGATGCAGGGTGCGTGGCATGTCGCGGCGGCCGGAGTGGCAGTGCTGTGCATGCGGCTGTCGCGGATGTTGACGCTGTCGATTGTTGTGTCGGTGGGGGCGTTGTGGGCGGTCAAGGCGACGGGGTTATAGGGTCACGCACCGAAATGCGGGTCGATGTCGCGATGGCCTTCCAGCACATTGACGATGATGACCGCGCTGTCCGTGTAGCGAAAGAAGATCATGTAGCCCTGGAAGGGGAAGCTGCGGATGTCCGGCAGCAATTCCGGGCGGGCGCGGCCCAATGTGCCGGGCAGCGCCGCGAGCCGTCGGCATTGGTCGCGCATGCTTTGCGTGAAGCCCCGCGCGATCACTGGGCTTCCGCTGGCCTCGGACAGATAATCATGGATGCCCGACAGGTCACGGATGGCGGCATCCAGATAGACTAGGCGGCGCATCAGCCGCGGCGCTTCGCGAACTCCGCGTCGCGCGCTGTCAGCACGCGCTCAAGGTCTTCGTCGGTGTTTTCGCCGCCTTCGGCGATCGAGGCCGCGATGGTCTGGCGCAAGGCCGCCAGTTTCGCCTCGCGCTCCTCGACCAGGCGCAGGCCTTCGCGCACCACTTCACTGGCGGAGCCATAGCGCCCTGCCTTCACCTGGGCCTCGACGAAGCCTTCCCAGCGCTGGCCGATCGACACGTTCATGGGTGTTGCATAACACAAATGGCGCAGCCTGTGTCATCTCAAGGCGACGTATTGACCACCACCTGCTTCGGCTTCGACACGATCACGATCCCCAGCTCATCACAACGCTGCTTCACGCGACGGTTGAATTCGCGCGCCACCGCCCAGCGGCGCAGCGGCACTGTCTTGATGCGCCCGCGCACCACCACGCCGCTGTCGGTCAGCTTGTCCACGCCCATCACCTCGATCGGCGCCAGTACGTGCGCGCCGAACACGTCGTCCAGGCGCAGCGCCTGGCCCACTTCCTTCAGCACGGCCTCCACGCGGTCGGTGTCGGTGTCGTAATCCACCGCCAGGTCCAGCACGGCGAAGCCATAATCGCGCGTCTGGTTGGTCACCGTGGACACGGCGCTGAACGGCACGATGTGGATCGACCCATCCAGCGCGCGCAGCCGGATGGAGCGGATGGACAGCGCCTCCACCGTGCCAGACAGCCCGCCCACGGTGACCACATCGCCCACCGCCACCGCGTCCTCGAACAGCAGGAAGATGCCGGTGATGATGTCGCGCACCAGGGTTTGCGAACCGAAGCCCACCGCCAGGCCGATCACGCCCGCACCGGCCAGCAGGGGTGCGACGTTCACGCCAATCTCGGTCAGGATGGTGATGCCGGCCACCACCAGCACGACGCCCGCGATCACCGTGCGCAGCATGGGCAGCAGCGTGCGCACGCGGGCCGAGCGCGCCGTCGCCGCATCCGCGCTCAGCTTCGCCAGATGCCGCTGGATGGCGGTGTTCGCCGCTTCCCACACCAGCAGCGCCATCATCAGCGTCAGCCCGATGGAAATGATGGACGACAACAGCCGCGCCCCCAGCCGCCCATGGCTGAACCAGGCGAAGGCACCCAGGCCCCAGATTTCCAGCAGCACAATGGCCGCCGTCAGCATGATGCCGGCGCTGAGCAACCCCTTGATGGCGGGCAGGTAGCGATTGGCGCGCGCTTCCAGCCCCGGCAGCCGCTTGGCCAGATCCGGCCCGATGCTGAAGGCGCGTTCCAGGCCGCGCCGCATGCCCTCATCGGCCAGCTTGGCCAGCACGATCGCCAGCACGGTCAGCGCGCTGGCATTCAGCAGGCGCTCGAAGCCGCGTTCCAGCTCCAGCGCCCAAACGCCCCACAGCGCCACCACCCACATGATGGTCAGCACATGCCAGGCATCTGCCAGGCGGTCGCGCAGCCCGCGCAGGAAGCGGCGCGAACGGTCGGGTGTTTCGTCATCGGCCAAGGCGGGCGCGGCCAGCCATTGCGCGACGACCAGCTTGTTCTGCAACACGATGATCGCGACGAAGGCGGACACCACCAGCAGCCCCAGCCGCCACACGCCGATCTGCAAAGCCGGCGGCATGGCCAGCAGCAGCGCGAATTCGCTGGCGGCATAGGCGCCCACCGTCACCAGCGTGATGCGCCTGATCCAGATGGTGGCGTAGCCCGCGGTTTCGTCGGCCACGGGCAGGATGCGCAGGTGGTTGGAGGCCGGGCTGAACAGCAGCCGCCCCACCACGATGATGCCGCGCGCGGCGATATAGGCCAGCGCGACGGTCCACAAAATCACCCGTTGCGACGGCCAACCGGGCAGTGCCTGGATGACGAACCAGGCCAGTGCCGCAAAGCCGCCCACCGGCACCAGATCCAGCATCAGTCGCGCGGAGATGTAGGGCAGTCGGGTGAACCAGGCGTGGCGCGTGCCCTCGGGCGGGGTCACGGCGTCCAGGCGGTCGCACCAGCGGTGCACCACGCGGCGCAGGATGCGTTCCAGCACCAGGCCGGCGCCGAAGACGACCAGCAGCTTCCAGACCAGTTCCAGCACGCGGGAGCGGACGTTTTCGTCGGTGGCGGCGTCACTGATCCAGGCCATGATGGCGGGCAGGTCGGCGGCGCTGCGCAGGCCTTCGACCATGCGGTCGATGAAGCGGCCGACTTCTTCGGTGGCCTGGGCGATGGCTTCTTCCGCGGCGGCCTGTTCGGGCTGGGCGGCGCGTTGCGCGCCGGACAGCGCTTCCAGGTCGCGGATCAGGGCGTTGCGGCGGGCGTCATCGCGCAGGATGTCGAGCGCGCGTTCGATCTCCGCACTAGGTGGCGCGGCGGGCGCGGGCGCCTGGGCGAAGGCCGGCATGGCGCAGAGCAACAGCAGGATCAACAAACGGATCATGCGACAGGACTGGGGCAGGGAGGGCGCGCCGGTCAAGGGCAGCGTGCCATCACTGCTTGTCCATTTCCCCCAGAAACTGTTGGAAATCCTTGGCTTCCGTGAAGTTGCGATAGACGCTGGCGAAGCGCACATAAGCCACCTGGTCGATGTCGCGCAGCGTTTCCATCACAATCTCGCCCACCCGGCGGGAGCCCACTTCGGCCTCCGGTTCGGTTTCCAGGCGGCGCTGGATGCCGTTGACGATGCGCTCCATGCGCTCTTCGTCGAAGGGGCGTTTGCGGAGTGCGATGCGCACCGAACGCGCCAGTTTTTCACGGTCGAACGGTTCGCGCTGGCCGTCGGATTTCACCACCGTGATGTCGCGCAATTGCACGCGTTCGAAGGTGGTGAAGCGCAGGCCGCAGGCCGGGCAGAAGCGACGGCGGCGGATGGCAGCTGCGTCTTCCGCCGGGCGGCTGTCCTTCACCTGGGTTTCGGCGTGGCCGCAGTTGGGGCAGCGCATCTAGTGGCCCGATCGCTGGAGGCGGGAACCGCCGGAAGCGTGAATCGGCCCACCAGCAACCTGGCTAGTGGTGCGAAGTGCAACCTTGGGTACTGGAGCCGACAGCATTCGACGCACCACTAGTATATCGGGAAGCGCCGGCAGAGAGCCTTCACTTCCTCGCCCACGGCGGCTTCGACGGCGCTGTTGCCCTCGGCGTTGTTCGCATCCAGCACGCGGCCGATCCAGCGGCCCACCTGGCGGAATTCCGCTTCGGTAAAACCGCGCGTGGTGCCGGCCGGCGTGCCGAGGCGAATGCCGGAGGTCACCATCGGCTTCTCGGGATCAAAGGGGATGGCGTTCTTGTTGCACGTCAGGTGCGCGCGGTTCAGCGCGGCTTCCGCCACCTTGCCCGTCACGCGCTTCGGCCGCAGGTCCACCAGCATCAAGTGGCTGTCGGTGCCGCCGGAGGAAATCGCCAGGCCTTGCTGCATCAGCTCATCCGCCAGCGCGCGCGCATTGGCGACGACCTGGCGCGCATAGGCGCGGAATTCGGGGCGCAGTGCTTCACCAAATGCGACCGCCTTGGCGGCGATCACATGCATCAGCGGCCCGCCTTGCAGGCCGGGGAACATCGCGGAGTTGATCTTCTTCGCGATCGCTTCGTCATTGGTCAGCACCAGGCCGCCGCGCGGGCCGCGCAGCGTCTTGTGCGTGGTGGTCGTGGTGACATGCGCGTGCGGCACCGGCGTGGGGTAGGCGCCCGCCGCGACCAGGCCCGCGTAATGCGCCATGTCCACCATCAGATAGGCGCCGATCTCGTCGGCCACGGCGCGGAAGCGCGCGAAATCAATGTGGCGCGAATAGGCGGAACCACCGGCGATGATCAGCTTTGGGCGGCGTTCGCGTGCCAGTTTTTCCATCGTCTCGTAGTCCAGCAACCCGTCCTCAGATCGGAAG
>JAAFHD010000301.1 GCA_013298245.1 Alphaproteobacteria bacterium | reverse complement strand
CGAAGCGGCCCTGGCGGCCGGCAAGCCCGTGGTCACCGCGAACAAGGCGCGGCTGGCGCTGCATGGGCGCGCGCTTGCGGCCACCGCAGAACAGCGCGGCGTGGCGCTGGCGTTCGAGGCCGCGGTGGCCGGCGGCATCCCCGCCATCAAGGCGGTGCGCGAGGGCCTGGCCGCGAACCAGATCCGTCGTGTGGCCGGCATCCTCAACGGCACCTGCAACTACATCCTGACCGAGATGCGCACCCGCGGCCTGCAATTCGCCGAAGTGCTGCATGAGGCGCAGAAGCTGGGCTATGCGGAGGCTGATCCGTCCTTCGATATCGATGGCGTGGATGCGGCGCATAAGCTCGCGATTCTGGCGGCGCTGGCGTTCAACCGGCCGGTGGATTTTTCGGAATTGCATGTGGAGGGCATCCGCGCCGTCTCGGCGGTGGATATCGCCATGGCGGAGGCGCTGGGTTTTCGGATCAAGCTGCTGGGGATCGCGACGCGCACCGATGCGGGCGTGTCTGCGCGAGTGCATCCCTGCATGGTGCCGGTGGCGTCGCCCATCGCGCGCGTGGATGGCGTGTTCAATGCGGTCGTGGCCGAGGGCGATGCGGTGGGCCGCGTCATGCTCGAGGGCCGTGGCGCGGGTGCGGGGCCGACGGCCAGCGCCGTCGTCGCCGACATCATCGATATCGCGCGCGGGCGCTTCACCCCGGTCTGGGGTGCTGGTTCGGCAGCACTCTCCGCCGCCCCGGCGCTGCCGATGGAACGCCATCGCGGCGCCTATTACCTTCGGCTCAGTGTGGTGGACCGCCCCGGCGTCATTGCCGACGTCACCGCCGTGTTGCGTGACGCCGCGATTTCCATGGAATCCATGCTCCAACGCGGCCGTGGCGCGCCGGGCGAAGCGGTGCCCGTCGTCATCACCACCCATGAATGCGAGGAGGCATCCATGCAGCGCGCCATCACGCGCCTGGCGGCGCTGGATTCCGTCCTGGAACCACCCGCGCTGATCCGCATCGAGACGCTGTGATCCTCACGCCCTGAGCTCCACGCTCAGCGCGCGCACCGCGCCGCGCAGTTCCTCGGCGCGGCCGGACAGTGCCCGCGCATCGCCATGCACCGCGCGGCCTTCGGTGCTGGCACCGCGTGCCGCCTCGCTCGCCTGGGAGATGCCGGCGCTGACACCGCGCGTGCTGTCGGCCGCGGCCTGCACGTTGCGCACGATCTCGGCGCTGGTGTGTCCCTGGTGCGCAATCGCATCGGCCACGGCGGCGGAGAGCTTGGAGATCTCCTCGATCCGCAAGGCGATGCCGCGGATGGCCGCGACGGCACCCTGGGTCGCCGACTGCATGGCCGCGATCTGGCCGCCGATCTCCTCCGTCGCGCGGCCGGTCTGGGCGGCCAGGGTTTTCACCTCGCTGGCCACCACGGCAAAGCCCTTGCCGGCATCGCCGGCGCGCGCGGCCTCGATCGTGGCATTCAGTGCCAGCAGATTGGTCTGCGCTGCGATGCTGTCGATCAGCTTCACCACATCGCCGATGCGCTGCGCGGTCTGCGACAATTCTTCGACGGCACGGTCGGTGCGTTCGCTCTCCTCCGCGGCGCGCCTGGCGGAAGCGGCGGTCGCTGCCACCTGCTGCCCGGTCTCGGCGACATTCGCGGCCAGTGCTTCGGCGGCCATCGCGACATCGCCCACATTGTCGGATGCACCGCTCGCGGAGGCATCGATGTCGCGCGCCAGCGCGTTCGCGCGGTCGGTCGCGGCGACGATGCTGTCGGCGCGGCCGGATAGTCGTTCGGCGGCGGCCGCGACGTCATCGGCGATGCCTTGCAGGCGTCGCTCGACATCACCTGCCATGGCAATGCGGCCTTGCCGCTGCATCGCCGCATCGGCCTCGCGCTCGGTCTCGCGTTCCAGGCGCGCGGCCTCGGCGTCCTGCAGGCGGGTGCGCAGCGCGGCCAGGGCGCCAACGATCTCGGCCAGTTCATCGCGGCCGCGCACGGCCGGGATGGGTGCATCCAGCTGGCCTTCGCCCAACGCGCGGGTGGCAATGGTTGCACCGCGCAAGGGGCGGATCACGGTGAAGCGCAGCGCCAGCATCGCGACCAGCACGGCGAAGACCGTCAGCCCCATGACCAACCAGAACTGCAACCACAGCGCGGCCCGCTGGCTGGCCTGGAACGGCGCGCGGTCCCACACCATGACAGCGCGGCCGAGTGCCGCGCCTTCCGCCGCGCGCAATTCGCGCACGAAGGCCAGGTAGCGCCCGCCCGCCACATCATGCCGCCCCGCCTCGGCCGCCAGCAGCGCTGGCAGGTCGATGCCGGCCGCACCTTCGCGCAGCCATTGGTCGGTGATGGCGCCGGCCGCGGGGCCGGTATCGGTGCGGAAGATGGCGGCGGTGAATTCCGTGCGTTCGCGCAAGCCGGCATAGGCGGCCTGCACGCCGGCAGCGCGGTTGAAGCGCACGCCGGGTGTGGCCGCCGACATCGCAAGCTCGGTCGCGAGCGCGGAGGCCGAGGCGAACTGCGCCTCCGTCCGTTCGCGCTCGCCCACATATTGCATGGTGGATGCGGCGCCGACGGCGATGGCCAGCATCAGCCCCATCAGCAGGGCGAGCTTCGTGCCGACGCTCAGGCGCATCGGGCGGCGCGGCGCATCAACCACGGCGGATGCCGCCGGTGTATTCGGCATAGACGCGGCCCACGCTGCCATCCTGCTCCAGCGCCTGGAAGGCGGCTTCCATGTCGCCGATCGGCAGGCCCGTGGTGTTGCGACCCGACGCGATGAAGATCGGCACCGTCACCACCGAAGGGCCAAGCCCGACATCGCTCAGGCGCCCCAGCTGCGGCACCATCACGCGGTAGTCCATGCTGTTGGTGAACACGGCGTCCACCTGGCGTTGCATCATCGCTGCCATCAGCTCGGGCAGGCTGGCGAATTCGACCAGGTTAGTGAAGCCGTTCTGTTGCAGATGCACCTGGTGGAAGGCGCCGCGCAGCACGCCCACGCGGCCCACGCCACGCGCGGCGGCGAGGTCCAGCGGGCCGGCCAGGGAACCGAACTGCGATTCGATGTCCAGCACCTTCACGATCCAGGTAAAATGCGGCTCGCGCGCCGCGGTGCGCGCCAGCGGCGTGATCAGGCGGCCGGCTTCTTCGCGCGCGCGGCGCTGGGCGTCGGCCCAGGGCAGGTGGATGATGCGCGCTTCGCGCCCCAGCAGGCGCAGCATGTCGATCATCACCTGGTTGACCAGGCCGGGGCGCGCGGGGTCATCGAAGGTCATGGGCGGGAAGGCGCTGGTCACCACCTCGATCGCCGCGCCGTTGGCGATGGCGGGGGCGGCAGGCAGCGTGGCACCGGGCAGGGCGGCGGCGAGCAGCAGGGCGTTGCGGCGGGTCGGCATGGGGCGGTTTCCTTCCAGAAGGACCGCAGTTCTAGGTGGGAAAACTTGATGCATGCCTAATCGGCGCGCGCTTTCCCGTGCCCGCTGATTGTCTGCTAGAATACTGCGGGTTCATGGGGTCAATGATGCCAATGCCAGATGCGCCAGGCTCGCTGGCTTTACACCGGCTGAAGCGCGTCGCCTGCATGCTGGCGGCGCTGCTGGCGGCTCCCGCTGGCGCGGCGGAATGGGCCGGCATCTGGGGCGGCAGCTATGTCTGCGCGCAGGGCGATACGGGCCTGGCGCTGCATATGCGCCAGGGCGCTGACGGCACGGTCTCTGCCATCGCGCATTTCTACCCGCTGCCGCACAACCCGCTGGTGGGTGAGGGCTGCTACGAAATGCAGGGCCGCCCGCAAGACGCGGAACTGGCGCTGCAAGGCGGCCGCTGGCTGCTGCGCCCCGAAGGCTACATGACCACCGACATCATCGGCCGCATGTCGGTCGCACCCGATGCGCGGCGCTATGTCGGGCGTGTGTTCGGCCCCGGCTGCACCTTGTTCGTGGTGCGCGACAACGCGACCGTGCCGCCGTTGCCCACGCAATGCCGGCCGCCCGCCGTGCTGTCCCAGCGCTGACACCCCTCGCGCCGCGCCCCCATCCTGCTAGAAGGCGCGCAACAGGGAATGGAGCTCCGCATGTCGCACGCCACCGATGGCCAGGTCACCGATCGCAACCTCGCACTGGAACTGGTGCGCGTGACGGAAGCCGCTGCCTTGGCCACGGTCGCGATCGACGGCAAGGTCGTGATCGGCGAGGGCGAGATGGATGAGGCGCCGATGCTCTATATCGGCGAGAAGGTCGGCATCTTCGGAAAATCCGGCGGCGGGCCGGAAATGGACATCGCGGTGGATCCGCTGGAGGGCACCTCGATCACCGCCAAGGGCGCGCCGAATGCGATGGCGACGGTGGCGCTGGCCGAAAAGGGCGGCTTCCTGCACGCGCCCGACATCTACATGGACAAGCTGGCGATCGGACCTGGCCTGCCCGATGGCGTGGTCAGCCTGGATGCGACGATGGAGCAGAACCTGCGCGAATTGGCCAAGGCCAAGAAATGCGCGGTGAATGACCTGACCGTCTGCATGCTGGACCGCGACCGCCACAAGGAACTTTTGAAAGCCTGCCGCGCTGCGGGCGCGCGCGTGATGCTGATCCCCGATGGTGATGTTTCCGGCGTCCTGGCCGTCAGCCAGCCCGAGGCCGGCGTGGACATGTATGTGGGCTGGGGCGGCGCGCCCGAGGGCGTGTTGGCCGCGGCCGCTTTGCGCTGCATCGGCGGGCAGATGTTTGGCCGCCTGATCTACGAAGACGACAGCCAGATCGCG
>JAAFHD010000300.1 GCA_013298245.1 Alphaproteobacteria bacterium | reverse complement strand
GGACGCGGAACCCGAGGAAGACGCCGAACTGCTGGCCGAGCGCCTGACCGAACGCCTGGCGGAACTGGACGCCATGCGCCGCGCCGCCTTCTGGCTGGCCGGCCAGGTGCAGCTGGGGCGCGAGACCTTTGCACGCGGTGCGCCAGAGGCGCTGCGCGAGGTGGATCGGTCCGGCATTTCCGCCGACCTGCCATCGCTGCTGCGCGCCTATGCGGCGGCGCGGCGGCGGGCGACGGCGGCGAAGCCGTATCAGCCGAAACCTCGCAAACTGTTTTCGGTGGCCGAGGCGCTGGTGAGACTGCGGTCGTTGATCGGCCGCACGCCGGGGTGGACGGTGTTGCAGGCCTATCTGCCGCCGGGCCTGGGCACGCCGCTGGAACGGCGCGCGGCGCTGGCCTCTGGCCTGATCGCCATGCTGGAAGAGGCCCGCGGCGGCGGGCTGGAACTGCGCCAGGACGAGCCATTCGGCCCGCTGATGATCCGCCTTGCCAAGACAGGGGAAGCCCATGCCGCTTGACGCAACACAAGCCGCCGATGAGGCGGTGTTCGAACTGGCGCTGCGCATCGCGGAAGCGATGATTTTTGCGTCCGACAAGCCGGTGCGCCCGGAACGCCTGCAACTGGCGCTGCCCGCCGGTGCGGATGCCATGGCGGTGCTGACCGCGTTGCAGGCGCGCTGCGCCGGCCGCCCGGTGGAGTTGGTGGAAGTGGCCGGCGGCTTCGCCTTCCGCACCGCGCTGGACCTCGCACCCGCCATCACCCGCGTGGTGGAAATCCCGCGCCGCCTGCCGCGGGTTGCGATGGAAACGCTGGCCATCATCGCCTATCACCAGCCGGTGACGCGGCCGGAGATCGAGGAAATTCGCGGCGCGACACTGTCGCAATCCACCGTGGATGCGCTGCTGGAAATGGGGCTGATCACCACGCGCGGGCGCAAGGAAGTGCCGGGGCGCCCGGCGCTGTGGGGCACCACGACGCGGTTTCTGGAACAGTTCGGATTGCGCAGCCTGAATGACTTGCCGCGCCGGGAAGAACTGGTCAGCGCGGATGCGGCGGTGCTGCCGCTGGAAATGGTCGCTGGCGCATCGCAGCTCGAAATGCCGACACCAGAGAGCGACGCAGCCTAGAAGGCTACGCTACGCGTTGTTGAGCAGGCTTCTGGTCTTATGGGCGGGCGATTCGCGGCCATGGCAGCGATGAAGCGTCCCGATGTCGGCCAGGCTTTCCTATTCCCCCCACCAAGACGGCATGTATCTTCCCCGTCTTGCACCAGGAAACCCAACTGCATGCGAACGCCTGCCACGCTCGTGCTGTTCCTGCTTCTTCTTGTCGGCTGTGCGCAAACGCCGCAAACCTCAGGTCAGGATGCCCAGGCACTGGCGATGGGCCTGCCCGCGCAGGTCAACCAGGGTTGGGTGCGCCAGACCGGCACACCATCGGGCGATGCCATCATCGGCTACAGCGTGCGCTACAATTTGGCGCAGACCGGGGCCTGGGCCACGGTCTTCATCGGCCGCGGCATGGGCGGCGTCGATACCGGCCCGGTTGCCGATGGCGGCCAATCAGCGGTGGTGCAGAGTTTCCGCACCTTCCGCCCGGCGGGTGCGAGGGTGATTCCAATGATGGTGGATGCACCGAATGCACCCCAGCAGGAATGCCAGGTTGGCGTTCCCGCGCCCAATTCGGGTGGGTCACTTGAAGCCGCCTGCGTGACCGGTGCTGGTGGGCATTATGTGCGTATCCGCGCGACCTTGCCGCTGCGCGGCACGTTGGCTGCGGCCCCTGACCAAATCGCACTGCCCTTCATGACGGCGGTTGGTCAGCTGGCCGGGCAGGTCACGGCGGCTGTGGCGCGGGGAGCGCGCTGAACGCTTACGCGCCCACCGCCGCCAATTCATCCAGCGCCGGGTCCATCGCCAGCGCGAATCGCGTCATTTCCGCCACCAGCTGGATCGCGCCATCCGGCCGCCGCGCCTGGCGGCGCAGCACCACCCGGTGATCGGGCAGCACGCGCAATTCCACCCCCGCCGGCATGCGCCCGCGCAGGCCGACCAATGCGCGCACAACCGCCCCCCGGTCCCGCCCGCGATCGGCCGTGGAGGGGACGCGCCCCACGACGGATACCAGGCGCAATTCCTGGTCCGTCAATTCGGCCGCGCAAGGGTGCCCGCGCCAGCCATATCGCACCACCGGGCGCAGCGCCGGTTCATGGGGTTGCAGGCGCCCATCGGGTGCCACCAGGAAGGGTCCAATTCGCGTCATGCCGTGCAACTTGCCGCATGCCGGTGAAGAGAGGATAAACCGCCGCATGGCACTCGCTGAATCCCTCCGAATGGTCCTCGCGAAACCGCATCGCGCGGGTTACCCCTTTATCGGCGGGGGCGGGGCGGCGATGGTGCTGGGCCTTATCCTGGGCGGGTGGCTGTTCTGGCCGGGGCTGCTGTTCACGGGTTTCTGCCTGTATTTCTTCCGCGACCCCGAACGTGTGCCGCCGGAAAAACGCAGCGCCGTGGTCGCACCCGCGGATGGGCATGTGGTGTCGGTTGAACGCGCGACCGCGCCGGCCGAACTGGGCTTGGGCGAAGCGCCGTTGTGGCGGGTTGCGATCTTCCTCTCGGTCATCGACGTGCATGTGAATCGCAGCCCGGTGCATGGGCGCGTCACGCGCATCGCCTATCATCCCGGCAAATTCCTCTCCGCCAATGTCGACAAGGCGAGCGAGGAGAACGAACGCAACGGCATGGTGCTGGAAACCCAGGGCGGCCGCCTCGTGGGCTGCGTGCAGATCGCGGGGCTGATCGCGCGGCGCATCCTGTGTGACGCGCGCGTGGGCCAGCAGCTGAATGCGGGCGAACGCTATGGCATCATCCGCTTCGGCAGCCGCACGGATGTCTATCTGCCCGAGGGCGTGAACCCCATGGTGCGCGTGGGCCAGACCATGGTGGGCGGCGAGACCATCATCGCCGATCTCGGCGCGTGAACGCGCGCGAACGCGCCCGCCGCGCGCTGGCCAAGCGCCTGGCGCGCCGCCCGCGCTATCGCGGCCCTTCGATCAACCGCGTCATCCCGAATATCCTGACGATGCTGGGGCTTTGCGCCGGCATGCTGGCCGTGCGCTATGCGTTTGAGGACCGGTTCGACATGGCGGCCGCGCTGATCGTGGTGGCCGCCATCATCGATGGGCTGGATGGGCGCATCGCGCGGCTGCTGAAGGGCACGTCGAATTTCGGTGCGGAATTCGACAGCCTGTCGGACTTTTTGTCGTTCGGTGTGGCGCCGGCGCTGGTGTTGTATTTGTGGTCCATGCAGTCGGTCGGGCATCTCTTTTTCCTGCCCTGCCTGATGTACGCGGTGGCGCTTGCATTGCGGCTCGCGCGCTTCAACGCGTCATTGCTGGATGACCCATCCGTGCCGCGCCCGCCCAAGCCACTTTTCGCGGTGAACTTCTTCACTGGCGTCCCGGCACCTGCCGCGGCGGGGCTGGTGATGTTCCCGCTCTTCGCGGCACTCGCCTTCCAGGCCTGGGGCCTGACCGGCATCGCGAACGCGCTGCGCCACCCGATTTTCGTCGCGATCGTGCTGGTGGTGGTGGGGTTGCTGGCCGTCTCGCGCCTGCCGACCTGGAGTGCCAAGCGCATCCGCCTGAAGCCGCACCAGGTGCTACCCTTGATGCTCTCGGTGCTGGCCTATGCGACGCTGCTGGTGACCGAGCCCTGGGCCGCGCTGGCGCTGGGCAGCGCGCTGTACATGAGCGTGGTCGTGGCGTCGTCGGTGGTGTATCGGCGCCTGTATCGGGAATGGGCGGCGGCGCATCCGCCGGCCTGACGGGGCCGCTTGAGCACGCTGCGTTCACGCAGCCTGCTCAAGCTCGTTGTTGAGAGCGGGATTCAGCGTTGTCGGTGATTCCACCTCAACGCATCCCGCTCTAAAAACCAGGGCGCCGAAGCCTACCCGTTGATACCAAGGCGCCGCCTTGCCACCCCCGCCAGCGCCTGCCAAGGCGCCCCCAGCAGCGGTGACACGTCACGCAGGTTACGCCGCGCCGCGTGCCCGAACACCTCGGTGATGAAGGCGTGGATGCCCTGCGCGGTCTGTGGCGGGGTGTAGGTTTCCTGCATGCTCGCATCCGGCATCGCGAAGCGGCGCAGCACCGCCAAGGCCATCTCCCAGGCGGGCTCGCGCGCGGTCTCGGCGCTGAGTGCGGCATCGAGCATATAGGCCGCATGCACCGCCCAGGCCTCGCGCTTGCGCGCGGCATCCCAGCCCCAGAATCGTCCGCTCAAGCCCGCGTCATGGATATGCTTGTAGCATTCAAGGCCGGGCACACGGTGGAAGGGCAGCAGCCGCGCCAGATGCACCAGCCACACCACATCACCCGCGATCACGCCGCCGCCCTCGTCATGGAAGGCGCCGGCCGCCTGCGCCGCGGCGGTGGGTATCAGGCCGCGCAACGGGATGAAGCCGCGGGTCCTGATCTGGCGCAGCACGCGCGCACGCGGCGGGCCGGTGTTGTCATCCTCGGTCTGCGCGTGGGTATAGGCGCCGGTGTAGCGGATATCGGGATAGGGCACGCCGCCGCGCCGCACTTCGGCCAGCAGGCGTTCGATGAAGTCGGGCGGGGCGAGATCATCCTGCGCCCAATACAGCGTCCAGGGTGAGCGCACGGCGGCGATCCCGGCGGTGATGTTGGCGGCCCAGCCGGCATTCTGCGGGCGGATGGTCAGGCTGGCGCGCGCGTCACGCGGGGCCGCTGCATAGGCGTCGCGGGTCGCGATGTCGGCCTCGCCAT
>JAAFHD010000030.1 GCA_013298245.1 Alphaproteobacteria bacterium | reverse complement strand
GACCGTGCGGAAGCCGCGCACCGTCACATCCGCCGCATCCACCAGGAACAAGCCGATGCCCTTGTGGTCACGCGTGCCGCCGGCGGTGCGTGCGGAGACGATGAATTTCCCCGCGCTATCACCATGCAGCACCATGCCCTTGCTGCCGTTCAGCACATAGCCGCTGCCATCGCGCCGCGCCGTGGTCGCGACATCGAACAGGTCGTAGCGCGATTGGCGTTCGGTCTGCGCAAAGGCCAGGCGCAATTCTCCGGCGGCAATCTGCGGCACCAATTCACCGCGCAGCGCAGCCGTGCCCGCATGGCGCAAGAAACCCGCGCCCAGCACCATGGTCGGGAACCACGGCTCCAGCGTCAGATGCCGGCCCATCTGCTCCGCCACCAGGCAAACCTCCGTCAGCCCCGCGCCGAAGCCGCCATCCTCCTCCGCGAAGGGAAGGCCCAAAAGGCCCATCTCCGCATAGGCGGACCACATCTCCGCACTCCAGCCATGCTCGGATTTGGCGTAGGCCTTGCGTTGCTCAAAACCATACTTGTCGGACAGCAGCTTGCGCAGGCTGTCCACCAGCAGGGTCTGTTCCTCAGTCAGGTCGAAATCCATTGCTCAGAGCCCCAGAAACGCTTTTGCCATGATGTTGCGCTGGATCTCGTTGGACCCGCCATAGATGCTCTGCTTGCGCCAGTTGAAGTAGGTGCCAGCCAGGCCGAACGCCCAATCCGGCGCCAAATCCCACTCATTGCTGCCCTCTTCATCCGGGTCGCCATCCACCCACGCGTATGGGCCGGCCGCCTTCATCAGCAGCTCCGACACGCCCTGCTGAATCTCCGTGCCCTTGATCTTCAGCACGCTCGTGGTCGGATCCGGCTTGTTGTCCTTGCGCTTCATCTCGCGCGCAATGACGCGCATCACCGTCATCTCCAGCGCCTTCAACTCCACCTCGATCTCGGTGACGCGCTTGCGGAATTCCGGGTCCTGATCCAACGGCTGACCACCATCCAACGTCTCGCGCGCCAACACCTTCAAGCGCCGGATCCGCTCGCGGCTCGCACCCACACGCGCCTGGCCGAAACGCTCATTGCCCAGCAGGAACTTGCCGCAATCCCAGCCCTTGTTTTCCTCGCCCACCAGGTTCTGAACCGGGATGCGGACATTGTCCAAGAACACCTCATTCACCTCATGCCCACCCTCGATGGTGATGATCGGGCGCACGGTGATTCCAGGCGTCTTCATGTCGCACAACAGGAAGGAAATGCCCTCCTGCTTCTTCGCCGCGGGGTCCGTCCGCACCAGCAGGAAAATCCAGTCCGCATGCTGCGCAAGCGTGGTCCAGGTCTTCTGCCCATTGACCACATAATGATCGCCATCCCGCACCGCGCGCGTCTTCAACCCCGCAAGGTCCGACCCCGCCCCAGGCTCGCTGAACCCCTGGCACCACCAATCATCCAAATTCGCCATGCGCGGCAAAAATCGCTTCTTCTGCGCCTCAGTCCCAAACGCAATCACCACCGGCCCACACATGTTCACATTGAACCCCAAGGGCGACGGCGCCGGCGCCATCTGCAACTCCTCGCGGAAAATGTACTTCTGCGCGGCACTCCAACCCGGACCACCATACTCCTTCGGCCACTCCGGCGTCGCCCAACCACGCGCATTCAACTTGCGCTGCCACTCAACCACCATCTCCTTCGTCGGCCCCCGCCCGGCCAACAAATGCTCGCGCGTCGCCGCCGGCAACTCACGATCAATGAAGTCGCGAACCTCGTGCCGAAACGCGATCTCCTCAGGCGAAAACTGGAAATCCATGATGGCCTCCTGACCTTGATGCTGATGCGGGTGGGGTTTGCGCTGGTGACCTCAGAGAGGGGCGCTGCCCCTCTCCGAACCTCACCCCGCCAAGGGCCGAAAGGCCCCTGGACCCCGGGTTTTGGGGAATTGGAGAGGGGGCATGTCGTTCCCTAGATGACGGGAGCGCCCTTGATGCCCCCTCTCCAATTCCCCAACAAAACTCATGGTTTCCAAAGGCCTTTCGGCCTTTGGTGGGTGGGGGTTCGGGGGAGGGCAAAGCCCTTCCCCGAGAGCCACCAGCGCAACCCCGCCGCAACCGGCGCCAAGCTCACGCCGCCTTCCTGGTTCCGGTTCCGCTGAAGGAGCCGCCTTCGGCTGCGAGTTTCTCGATCAGTGCTGCGGGTTTCAGGTTCGGGTCGCCGGTGGTTTCGGCGTAGTGTGCGAGTTTGTCGCGCACGTTTTTCAGGCCCATGCGGTCGGCGAAGAACATGGGTCCGCCGCGCCAGGCGGGCCATCCGAAGCCGTTGGCGAAGATCACGTCGATGTCGATCGCGCGGGCTGCGATGTGTTCTTCCAGGATGCGTGCGCCTTCGTTGACCATGGGCAGCAGCATGCGTTCAAGGATTTCCTGGTCTTCGATCTTGCGGCGGCGGACCTGCATTTTCTCCGCCATATCGACGATGATGGCTTCGACTTCTGGGTCTGGGTGGCGCGCGCGTTTATCGTCGTAGAGGTACCAGCCTTTGCTGGTCTTTTGGCCGAAGCGCCCGGCGGCGACCAACGCATCGGCGATGGGGGCCACGGTGCCGCGCGCGCGGCGCACCGCGGCGCCGATATCGAGGCCTGCGAGGTCACCGGTGGCACACGGCCCCATGGCCATGCCGTAGCCTTCCATCACGCGGTCGATATCGGCCGGGAGCGCGCCTTCCAGCAGCAGTTTTTCGAGTTGCGGCCCGCGCTTGCCGGTCATGCGGTTGCCGACGAACCCGTCGCAATTGCCGACGACGACGTTGACCTTATTGATGCGCCGGCCGACATCCATCGCGGTCGCGATGGTCTCGTGGCTGGTGGCTTTGCCGCGCACGATTTCCAGCAGCCGCATGACGTTGGCGGGCGAGAAGAAGTGCATCCCGCAGACCAGTTCGGGGCGTTTGGTGGCCGACGCAATCGCGTCGATATCCAGCGTCGATGTGTTGGACGCCAGCACCACGCCGGGCCGCGCCAGCGCGTCGAGCTTGGCGAAGACTTCCTTCTTCACGCCCATGTCTTCGAAGACCGCTTCGATGACGATGTCCGCGTCCTTCACCACGTTCCAATCCGTGCTGCCCCTGAGGCATGCGCGGCGCTTCTCGTATTCGGCTTGGCTGAGCTTCCCGCCCTGCACCGTGCGCTGCCAATTCGCGTCGCACTTGGCCAAGCCACGCGCCAGCGCGTCCTCGGTCATTTCCACGATCGTCACCGGGATATGCGCATTGGCGAAGTTCATCGCGATGCCGCCGCCCATGGTGCCGCCGCCGATCACCACGGCGTTTTTCACCGGCATCGGTTTGGTGTCGTCCGGCATGCCGGGAATGCGCGCCACTTCGCGTTCGCCGAAGAAGATGTGGCGCAATGCGAAGGATTGCTCGCCTTCCACCAGGCGCTGGAATTGCTGGCGTTCCACCAGCAGCCCATCAGTGAAGGACGCAGTCAGCGCAGCGCGCACAGCAGTGGCACAACCCTTCGGGCTTTCCTGCCCGCGCGAGCGCTTCAACAACGCCGCAGACGCCGCATCAAACGCCGCCATATCCGCGCCCTGGATCTTGTCCTTGCGGTCGCGCGCCAGCGTGAATGTGCGCCCCGATTTCGCCGCTTCCCGCGCCCAGGCGATGGCGCCCTTTTCCAGATCACCCTCGATGATCGCATCAATGAAGCCCAGCTTCACCGCCTCATCCGCGCGCACCGGATCGCCGGTCACGATGATCTTCAGCGCGGCCTCCCCGCCGATCAATCGCGGCAGCCGCTGCGTGCCGCCCGCTCCCGGCACGAAGCCGCGCTTCACTTCCGGCAGCCCCACCATCGCGGACGCGGACGCCACGCGCGCATGGCACACCAGCGCCAATTCCAGCCCGCCGCCCAGCGCATTGCCATGGATGGCCGCGACGATCGGTACCTTGCTGTTCTCGATCGCGTCGAACACTTCCGGCAGCGACGGCGGCTGCCGCGGCTTGTTGAATTCCGTCATCTCCGCACCGGCGGAAAACATCCGCCCCGACCCGATCAGCACGATCGCCCGCGCACCTTCCTTCGTACAGCGCTGAATGCCCGCCAACAGCCCCGCGCGCAGCCCGGTGCGCAGCGTATTGACCGGCGGATTCGCCAGGCGGAGCACATGCACATCGCCATCGAATGCGTGTTCCACGAAATGCGCGTCGTCCATGGCAATGCTTCCTTCCCGATTCTTGGTGGGCCTGCTGACCTGCCGCCTGAAGTGCGGCGTCAGGATCAGACCACTGGAAGCATGTCAGGACGGGCTGCGCCCGCTGTCAACGGCGCTGGCTGGCCTGCGCTTCGGCCAGTGCCGTTTGCGCCCGGGCGAAGCCGCGCAAGGACAGGTTCAGCGTAACATCCTGGCGGTTCGCATCCTGGATCACGATGCGCGCGGTGGCAGGTTCGGCGCGCAAGCGGCGCAGCAGCGCGTCGTTCATTTCGGCCATGGCGAAGCAGCCTTCCGGCACGCAGCGCTGGTAGTCCAGCCGCGTCGTCTCGCCATCCAGCACCAAGCGCACCTGGCCCGGGATATGCACCGCAAGCGGCACCTGCGCTGCCACCACTTGCTGGCCCTGCGCGCCAAGCCGACCCACCAGCATCTGCGCCATCGGTCGGCCCTGCGCGTTGTTCACAACGGCGCCGATTTCACATTGCCGCGCGGGCGCATTTTCGCAGCGCAGCGACCAATCGTTGAAGGTCGCCATGGTGCGGTCCTGCGCGGCGGCGGGCACCACCAACAGCACCAGGGCAAGGGCGTATCTCACCACCGCCGCGCCGGCCCGCAATCCAGGTGGATGAAGCCGTCGCGGCGATAGAGCCCAACGCCGCCCAGCTGCATATCCGCCGCAGCCCGCGCCAATTGCATCGACGCGCGGCCCGGCAATTGCACATCCGCCGCCATGCCGGACATGTGCAGCGACACGCGCGACACACGGCGTGATTGCCGCGCGCGCGCCGCATTGGTCTCAGGCGCGCGATAGCCGGAAATCACCAGCCAGGTCTCATCGGAATCGAGCCGGCTCTGCACAGTCGCCAGCACGTCGAACAGGCGCGGATCCATCGGCGTGGCTTCTTCCATGCCAGGGTCACGCATCACCCAATCCAAGCGGCGCAGCATCTCGCGGTCATAGCGGCCGTCGCGGAAATAGGTGCCCGAGACACTCTCTCCGGTCTGCACGCGACGGATGCCGATGCGGCGCGTGCCGCCAAGCGATTGCGCCACCGCGGAGGGTGCGGTCAACGGCACGGTCGCGGCCGCCAGAGCTCCCAGCAGCAGGCCGCGTCTTGCCGGTTGTTCCGGCGCATCGGCTTGCAGCGCATCGCATTCCGGGCAGCAGGAAAACACCCGCATGGCTCAGCTCCGTGCCGCCATCGGGCGCGACCCGCCGCGTTCCATCGCCGCCCACCAGCTGCGGTCCATGCCGTAGACATCCGGGCGCACCCGCACGCGTTCGCCCTCCAAGATCGTGGTGTTGTAGATCAGGCGCACCGCCGGTTGGCGCCGCAGCGAGACATGGAAGGTGCGGCCGGCCGCGATGCTGGATTGCATCCGCGCGCGGTCCCATCCCTCGAGGCCCTCCATCGCCATCACCAGGAAATCCATCGGCTGCGAAAGGCGGATGCAACCCGAAGAAAAGGCACGGTCGGATCGCGTGAACAGGTTCCTGTCCGGCGTGTCGTGCATGAAGATGTCTTCGCTGTTCGGCATGATGAACTTCAACCGTCCCAGCGCGTTGCGCTCCCCCGGATCCTGCCGGAGGAAGAAGGGGAAGCGGTCGCGGCTGATGCTGCGCCAGTCGATCGTTGTCGGGTCCACTTCAACCACTTCGCCGTCAACGCGCTGAAAGATACGCGTGCCTGAGCGTTGCAGCGCCAGCGGGTTGCGTTGCAGCAGCGGCAGCTTGTCCTCCACCGCGTTGCGCACCGGCACGCCCCAGGGCGGGTTGAACTGCACGGATGTCATGCGCGTGGACAATAGCGGCGTCGCGCGCGCCGGCCGTCCCACGATCACGGGCATGTCCATGATCACGCGGCTTCCTTCGCGCACATGCAGCATGAAGTCGGGGATGTTCACATCAATGCGGCGGTCATTGCCCGGCTGCACCGCGGCGCGGCGCATATCCAGGCCCACGCGCAGGCTTTGCGCGTCCATCGCGTCGGTGCGGTTCAGCGCGGCCTGGGTGCTGCTGCCGATGCGCGCATCGGCTTCCAGGCCGGCTGCGGCCTGGAAGCGGCGCGTGGCGGCCTGCAGGTCTTCGTCATAGCGCGCAGGGTCGGCAACGGTGGCGGCGGCCAGCACCGGGTCCGTCGCGGCCAGTCGCGCGCGCAGCGCAGGCACCCGCACGGCATCGCTGCGGCCTGGTTCCAGCGTGCCGCCGACTGGCACCTGCGGCAGCGCGCCGCGTTGGCCGCGTGCCGCACTCTCCGCCAACGCACGCTTGATCGCGACAGCGCCCGGCGTCGCATCGGATGCGCGGTTGATGACGGCCACCGCGTCGCCCGATTGCAGCTCGGCCAGCCATGGCTGCGGCGACAGGCTGGCGGTATCGCGCCGGACATCGATGCGGCCCGTGGGCACCTGCGCGCGGCCATGCAGCAGGTCCTGCACCACCTGGCGCGCCGCATTCTGCACTGCGGCGTTGTAGCCGGCCGGGTCGGTCATCGCGGCTTCACGCGCCGGCACACTATACCAGGCGGCGTCCAGGCCATCGGTGGCCACGGCGCGCAGCCGGTCGGCCAGGCGATGCGTGGCATCAGCGACCTGCGCGCGCGCGCTGGTCGCGGTTAACGCGGCCGCGCCGCCGAGGAACAGCGCACGGCGGTCAACAGACGGCATGCTCATGCCGAAATTCCTTTGCAAGAAAACAAAATGCCCCACTTACCGCCTTGGATAGCGCATGCTGCGCCGCACCGCAAAGCGCCGTTTCGTGCCGCCATGGCAACGCTTGGGCGCTTGACCACCAGCGCCCGCCAGGGTTCGCTGCCCGCATGAGCCCGCTCGACGCCGCACGCCCCAATTCCGACCTGGACAACGCGCTGGCCGATGCGCATGCGCGCTACAGCGCCGCCCGCCCGCACAGCGCGGAGATCCACGCGAAAGCGCGCAGTGCGATGCCCGGCGGCAACACGCGCACCGTGCTGTTCTACACGCCCTTCCCCACCGCGATGATGCGCGGCGAAGCCCAGCGCCTATGGGATGTGGACGGCCGCGAATACACGGATTTTCTGGGCGAATACACGGCCGGTCTGTTTGGCCATTCCGAACAGCGCATCCTGACGGCGGTGAAGGCGGCGCTGGACAATGGCATCAACCTCGCGGGCGTGGGTGAGGCGGAAGGGCGGCTCGCGCATATCCTGGCTGCGCGCTTCCCGGCGATCGACATGGTGCGCTTCACCAACAGCGGCACGGAAGCGAACCTGATGGCGCTGGCGGGTGCCCGCGCCTTCACCGGGCTGCCCGACGTGATGGTCGCGCGCGGTGGCTACCATGGCGGCGTGCTGACCTTCGCGTCGGAAAAGAACGCGGTGAACGTGCCGCTGCCGCTGCACTTCATGGACTACAACGACACCGATGGCACCGCCGCCGCGATCCGCGCGCTGAAGGGCAAGCTGGGCGCGGTGCTGGTGGAACCCATGCTGGGCTCCGGCGGCTGCATCCCGGCCAGCGGCGAATTCCTGGCCGCCTTGCGCGCAGCCTGCACCGATGCCGGCGCGGTGCTGATCTTCGACGAGGTGATGACCTCCCGCCACGCCGAAGGCGGCATGCAGGCGATCCACGGCATCACGCCGGACATGGTGACACTGGGCAAGTACATCGCCGGCGGCATGAGCTTCGGCGCCTTCGGCGGCCGCGCGGATGTCATGAATGTGTTCGATGGCCATCGGCCCGGCGCGCTGTCGCATGCCGGCACCTTCAACAACAATGTGTGGTCGATGGCCGCCGGCAATGTCGCGATGGGCGAGATTTTTCGCGGCGATGCCGTGACCACGCTGTTCGCGCGCGGCGAACATCTGCGCGCCGCGCTGAACGCCGCCTGCGCTGAGGTCGCCATGCAGTTCACCGGTGCTGGCAGCATGATGTCCGCGCATTTCCGCAACGGTGCCATCACGCGCCCCTATGCCAGCAGCGCGGCCGAAGAAAAACTTCGGGAATTGTTCTTCTTCGACATGCTGGACGCCGGCTTCTACCTGGCACGTCGCGGCATGATCGCACTGTCGCTGCCCATCACGGACAGCGATTGCGACCGCCTGGTGCAGGCGGTGCGGGAATTCGTCGCGCTGCGTCGCGCGCTGTTTACGTAAGCAGCCAGCCCACGAACACGATCACGCCGACCAGCAGCAGCACGGCGCGGATCAGCGTCCAGGTTTCGCCGCGCGCTTCGCCATCTTCGGGGTGACCGATACGGATGGGCTGCGGCGCATTGTTGCGCTGCCCGAAGCCGCTCGGGATACCATCATCATCAGAGGTCTTGGTCGCCATCGGGGCCTCTCAAAACCATAGGTTGCAGGGGGTACTTACCTATCTGATGCATGATTGGCCGAGTCTGGTGCCAGGGCAAGTGCATTTTTTATGGCGGCGCTGTGCGACGATTCAACGCGCCCGCCACACACCCGTCCGCACCGCCTGCGCTGCGAAAACGCCATAGGCGGTGATGCCCGCTGCTACGGCCAGGAAATGCCCGGCCAGGCCCATGCCCAGCCCCTCGCCCAGCAGCCAGCCGCCCAGGACCGCGATCGCCAGGCGCGACAGCCCCGCCACCACCGGCCAGCCCATACGCCCCGCGCCCATCGCGGCAAAATACATCGCCATGCCAAGCCCGAACCCAGCAAAGGCGGGCCCGATGCAGGACAGGGCCAGGGCGGCAATCGCCAACACCTCTGCATCCGAAGCGAAGACCGACGCGAATGTGACCGGCGCCAACGCGACCGAAATGCCGACAACCGCACAGACTGCGAAGGCCATCACGCCGCCCACCCATGCGGTGCGGCGCGCCAATGGCCAATCGCCCTGCCCGACCGCGCGCCCCACCAGCGCTGTCAGCGCCGAACCCACGCCAAAGGCCAGCGGGATCATCATGAATTCCAGCCGAGCCGAGACGCCATAGGCCGCGACCGCTGCCGCGCCGTACTGCGCGAGCTGCGCGGTGACCAGAATGGTCGTCAGGTTCGACACTGCTGCCAGCGCGCAGGCCACCGCGCCGACCGACAGGATGCGCTTGAACAGCGCGCCGGAAAGCGGCACGCGCAGGCTGGGCCTGAACCCCGCGGCACCGGAAAACACCACCCACCCCTGCGCCAAGGCAGCACCCCACATCGCTATGCCGAAGGCGATGCCAAGGCCCGCCAGGCCCCAACCCACATGCAGCGCCAGCACCCAGCCCAATGCGGGAAACACCGCCCAGGCCAGCGCGTTGATCCGCGCGGCCAGCGCATGCCGACCAGCACCGCGCAGCACCGATGCCAAGGTGTTCGCAAGCCAGGCTGGCAACGCGCCGAGGCCGAACATCCACATCGCATAGGGCGCGCCGGCGGCAGCGGCGTCCGGCCCGCCGATCGCGGTCAGGATGGGCCAGGGCAGCACCACCATCAGCAGCACGAAGCCGGCCGAAAAACACAGCGCGATGATCAGCGCGTGCAGCACCATCGCACTGGCCTGTTGCGGCTGACCAGCACCCAGCGCGCGCGCGACTGCGGAGACCACGCCGCCGCCCATCGCACCAGCACTCATCTGGCCCAGCAGCAGCGCGAAGGGCAGCACGACCGCATAACCCGCGAGGGCGGCGCGACCGAGTTTGGCTGCGATCGCGGTTTCCACCAGCAGTGCCCCGGCCTGCAACAGCGACAGCATGGTGGTCGGCGCGGCCAATGCCAGGATGCCACGGGCGATGGCGCTGTTCTTCACGCGAAGCGCTCGGGCGCGAAGGGGGCCAGGTCGATGTTGGGCGCGGGGCCGAGGATGGCGAGCGACAGCACCGAGCCGGTGGGCGCGGAGCTGGTCAAGCCAAGGTGCCCATGGCCGAAGGCGCACCACAAACCCGGCCAACGCGCGACGGGGCCAAGCACGGGCAGGCTGTCGGGCAGGCAGGGGCGGTGGCCCATCCAGAAAGGCTCCGCGCCGTCGGTGCGGGCGGCGGGGAAGACGCGCTTGACGTCCTCCAGCAGATAGGCGGCCCGGCGTGGGTCGGGGGCGCGTTTGAGACCGCCGAATTCGACGGTGCCGGCGACGCGCAGGCCCGCTTCCATGGGCGAGAGGAAGGCCTTGCGGTCGGACGCGACAACGGGGCGTTCGAGCGTCACGCCGGCGTCCGGAATCATGACGTGGTAGCCGCGCTGGCTTTCCAGCGGAATGCGGTAGCCGAGCGGGCGCAGCAGCGCCGCCGACCACATGCCGGCGGCCAGCACGACATGATCGGCGGGCAGCGGGCCGCCATCGGTCATGACACCCGTGGCGCGGCCGCCTTCGGTGATGATGGATTGCACGCGGCCGCGCAGCAGTGTGGCGCCCATGCGTTCGGCGCCGCGCAGGAAGGCCAGCGCGTGGCGGCGTGGGTTGGTGGAAGAACCCTGGTCGGGCAGCACGACGCCGAGCGTGTAGTGCGGCGCGATGCCAGGTTGGTACTCCGCTAAGGCGGCGCCGCGCAGGATGTCGAAGCGATGGCCGAAACGGCGGCGCAGGGAGAAGCCGCCGGCGTCCTTCGCGAAGCCGGCTTCGTCGGGGTAGAGCAGCAGCTGGCCGTTTTCGCGCAGCAGGTCCAGCGCGCCTTCCTCGGCCAGCATCATGCGATGGTGGTCGAGCGCGTGGCCTTGCAAAGCGTGCAGCGCCTCGGCGATTTCCAGCACGCGCGCGGGCCGGGCGGCGGCGACGAATCGCCACAGCCAGGGCAGCAGACGCGGCAGCGCGGTGGGCGGAATGCGCAGCGCGCCGCGCGGGTCCCACAGCATGCCGGGCACCTGTTTCAACACGCCAGGCATCGCCAGTGGTGCCACGGAACCCTGGCTGATCGCGCCGGCATTTCCGTATGAGGCGCCGGCGGCGGGGTCATCAGGATCGATGATCGTCACGCGCGCACCACCACGCGCCAGGTGCCAGGCCAGCGCGACACCGACCACGCCGGCGCCCGCGATGATGATGTGCTGCGTCACAGCCGCATCGTCCGCCGGGCGCGCGCGCCGCGCAAGCGCCAGGATTGACGGTGCAGCCATGCGGCAGGACAGTTTCGGCGAGAGGAAGCAACCATGCGGATTATCCCCAACAACGGCACCGGTGCGCGCGTGCTGGATGTTGATCTCTCGCGCCCGCTGGGCGAGGCGGATTTCGACGCGCTGGTGCAGGCGTTGGGGCGGCATGGCGTGCTGCATATTCCGCGCCAGGATATCGACGCGCCGGCGCTGTCGGGCTTCGGTTCGCGCTTCGGCACGCTGGAGGTGAACGTGGCCAATATGTTCCACGCGCCTGGCCATCCGGAGGTGATGATCCTGTCCAACAAGCGCGATGCGGCGGGCAAGCCGGTGGGCCTGGGTGACGCGGGCCAGGGCTGGCACACGGACATGTCCTATTCGTCCGAGATCGCGCTGGCGAATGTGCTGCACGCGAAGGAGATTCCGGTGCGCGATGGCGTGCCGCTGGGGTCGACGCAGTTCCTGGATATGCACGCGGCCTGTGCCGATTTGCCGCCCGAAATTCGCGCACGCATCGAAGGCCGCCGCGCGCTGCATGACTTCGAGAAATTCTGGGACATGGTGCGCGTGCGGCCTGGGTCTCTGCGCCCGCCGCTGACGCCAGAACAGCGGGCGAAGAAGCCGCCGGTGTGGCAACCGATCATCCGCCGCCACCCGATCACCGGGCGCGATATCCTGTACTGCAACCCGGGCTACGCGACGCGGATCGAGGGGCTGGAACCCGCGGAATCCGACGCGATTCTGGAATTCCTGTTTCGCCACCAGATGCAGCGCAAATACCTCTACAGCCACGCCTGGGCGCCGGGCGATGTGCTGATGTGGGACAATATCGGCACCATCCACAACGCGGTCGCGGACTACGCGGCGGATGAGCCGCGCTACATCCTGCGCGTGCAGGTGATGGCCGATCGGTATGCGACGGAACTCGCGGCATGAAGCTCGGCATGGCGCTGCTGGATGGGCGCGCGAGCCTGGTCGCGGCGTGCGATGATGGGGTGGTGCCGTTGGCGGCCGCCAGCAGCGTGCCGTTGCCCGCCGATGTGCTGGGCGTGCTCGCGGGCGGCGATGAGGCGATGCTGGCCTGCCTGCGCGCGCTGGCCTTCGCGGCGCGGCCGGAGAATGCGGCGCTGCGCCGCCCCATGGCGCCGCTGCTGGCGCCGCTGGTGCCGGGCAAGATTCTGGGCGTGGGGCGCAACTATGCAGACCATGCGAAGGAGGTCGGCGGGCCGGCTCTGGCCGCGCCGCGCATCTTCCTGAAGCCGGGTTCGTCGGTGTGTGGGCCGGGTGCCGCGGTGCGCATTCCGCCCGCCGTCACCAAGCCCGATTGGGAGGCGGAATTGGCCGTGGTGATCGGCACGCCGGCGCGCGATGTGGAGGCCGGAAATGCGCTGCTTCACGTCGCGGGCTACACCGCGCTGAATGATGTCTCGGCGCGCGAATTCCAGTTCGACCAGCCACTGCCGATGACGAGTTTCGCCAAGGGGCTGGATGGTTTCTGCCCGATCGGGCCTTGGCTGGTGACCGCGGATGAAGTGGGCGAACCCTTCGACATCGAGGTGGTGTGCCGCCTGAATGGCGATGAGGTGCAACGCGGCAATACGCGCGACCTTATCCACTCGGTGCCGGCGCTGATCGCGTATCTCTCGCGCTACATGACCTTGCAGCCGGGCGATGTGATCGCCACCGGCACGCCTGCCGGTTCCGGCCATTTCCGCAAGCCGCCGCGGTATTTGCGCAGCGGTGACGCGCTGGAGATCGAGGTCGCGCGCATCGGCACACTGCAACACACCATCGCCTGAGGAGGCACCATGCTGCGATTGCTGCTCGCCCTGCTGATGGCCGCTCCGGCGGTCGCGCAGGAATATCCTTCGCGGCCTGTGCGGGTGATTGTGGCGCTGGCACCCGGGGGCAATGCCGACATCAATGCGCGCGCTGTTTCGGCCGCGCTGTCATCGCTGATGGGCCAGCAATTCGTGGTGGAGAACCGGCCCGCCGCGGGCGGAACCGTGGCAGTGACAGATGTCGCGCGCGCGGCGCCAGATGGCTACACGCTGCTGGTCGGCGCGCTGGGTTCGCATGTGCTGAACGTGGGGCTGTACCGCAACCAGGCGGTGAACCCGATCACCGATCTGGCGCACATCACCATCAGCAGCGAGAGCGCGATGGTGGTGGCCGCACACCCCTCACTTGGCGTGCGCAACCTGGCGGAGTTCCGCGCGGCGCTGGCGGCGCGGCCGGGCGTGGTGCCGTTCGGTTCCTCCGGCAACGGCACCACCGGGCATATCGCGGGCATGCTGCTGCTTCACACGCTGGGCGTGACGGCGCAGCACGTGCCGTATCGCGGCAGCGCGCCGGCCTTCGTGGATTTGCAGGCCGGGCGCATGATGTTCCAGACAGACACCATCAGCTTCCTGCAGGAACACATCCGCGCCGGCACGGTGGTCGGCATCGTCAATGGCGGCGCCGCGCGCAGCGCCACGCTGCCCGATTTGCCGACAGGTGCGGAGGCCGGCATCCCCGGCTTCGTTGCCACCACCTGGACACCATGGTCCGCACCCGCCGGCACGCCGCCCGCGGTGCTGGAATTGCTCTCCGCCCGCATCCGCCAGGTGCTCTCCGAAGGTCCGGTGCGCGAGCGTCTGCTGGGCCTGGGCAACACCATCCCCGCCGACATGACGCCTGCGCGCACCCAGGCCTTCATCCGCGCTGAAGCCGAGAAATGGCTGCCGATCGTGCGCGCCACCGGTGCGAGTCTCGATTGATGCTGCACGCCACCGCCGCCTCGATTCACGCCCAGGCCATCGCGGTGCTGACCGCCTGGGGCATGCCTGACGACATGGCGCAGACCACCGCCGACATCATGGTCGAAACCGACCTGACCGGCGTGGACAGCCACGGCATTTCGATGCTGCCGAGCTATGAGGAACTCTACCGCAAGGGCCAGCTGCGCGTCGCCGCGCGGCCGCGCGTGCTGCGGCAGCATGGCGCGACGGCGCTGCTGTCGGGCGAGGATGGCCTCGGCCATCCGGTTTCCGTGCAGGCGATGAACCTGGCGGTGGACCTGGCGGTGGCGCATGGCGTGGGCGTGGTCGGCGTGGTGAACAGCCACCATTTCGGCGCGGCGGGTGCTTATGCGCGCATCGCGTCCCGGCGCGGGATGATCGGGCTGGTCACGTCATCCACGCGCGGCATCATCATGGTGCCGACGGGTGCGGCGGAGCCTGTGCTGGGCACCAACCCGATCGCGTTTTCCGCGCCCGCGCGGCGCAACCGCGACGTTGTGCTCGACATGGCGACGACCACCGTCGCGGGCAACAAGG
Source organism: Alphaproteobacteria bacterium (assembly GCA_013298245.1). Lineage (GTDB taxonomy): Bacteria > Pseudomonadota > Alphaproteobacteria > Acetobacterales > Acetobacteraceae > Rhodovarius. The sequence goes on along the minus strand of JAAFHD010000030.1, from coordinate 2,061 downwards.
TGCGGGTGTACGGGCTGAAGGGGAAGGACATCCCGGCCGGCTGGGTGGTGGACGACAAGGGTGCGGCCGTCAGCGATCCGGCGCGCGCAAATGCCTATGTGTTCAAGGAAAAATTCGGCGGGATTTCGCCGCTGGGCGGCACGGCGGAGATGTCGTCGCACAAGGGCTATGGGCTCGCGCTGCTCGCGCATGTGCTGGGTGGAACGCTGGTGGGTGCGTCGTTTTCGCCGATCCGCAACCGCACGCAAAAGGGCGATGCACCGAACAATATCGGGCATTTCTTTCTAGCCCTCGCGCCGGGCGTGTTCCGCGATGAAGCGGATTTCGCCAATGACCTGGATGACGCGATCGACGTGCTGCACGCGGCGCAACCGGCCGACCCCGCCAAGCCCGTGCTGATCCCCGGCGAGCCCGAGGAGATCGAACGCGCGCATCGCGAACAGCACGGCGTGCCCATCACGCCCGCGCTGGAGGCGCAGCTGCGCGATGTCGCACGCGGCGCCAATGCCCCCTTTCTGTTGGAGGCGGCCAATGGATAGCACACCGCTGAAGGGCATCCGCGTCATCGAGGTCGCGCAGAACATCGCCGGCCCGATCTGCGGGCAAATCCTGGCGCAGCTGGGCGCGGATGTGGTGAAGGTCGAACGCCCCGGCGATGGCGATGACGCGCGCGGCTGGGGGCCGCCTTTCGTCGCCGACGGCACCAGCACCACCTTCATCGCCTGCAATCGCGGCAAGCGGAGCCTGGTACTGGATTTGAAGCGCGACGCCGCGAAGCTGGACGCGCTCTGCGCCACCGCGGATGTCTTCGTGCAGAACATGCGGCCGGGCATGCTGGAGGATATCGGGCTTGGCGCGGATGCGTTGTGCGCCAAGCATCCGCGTCTGATCTATGCCGGCATTTCCGCCTTCGGCCACACCGGTCCGCGCGCGATGGAGGGCGGCTACGAGCCCATCCTGCAAGGCTATTCCGGCCTGATGATGATGAATGGCGAGGAGGGTGGGCCGCCCACGCGCACCTCGCCGCAAATCCTCGATATCGGCACCGGGTTGTGGGCGGCGTTGGGCGTTGTCTCCGCGCTGTACCGCAGGCGCGACACGGGGCGTGGCGGACGCGTGGATGCGTCGTTGCTGGAAACCGCGCTGGGCTGGATCGGGCCGCATTTTGCAGGGTTTTCGGTCAGTGGGCAGAACCCGAAGCGGCACCTCTCCGGCAACCCGAACACGGTCGTGTTCCAGGCCTTCGCCACAGCCACGCAGCCCATCATGGTGGCGGCCGCGAATGATCGGTTATTCGTGAAATTCTGCGCCGTGCTGGGCATCGCCGATGATGATCCGCGCTTTGCGACGAACCGGCTGCGGGTGGCGAATAAGCCCGCGCTGCTGGCGATGGTTGAGCCGCGCTTCGCGGCGCAACCGGCGGATCATTGGCTGGCGCTGCTGGGTGCGGCGGGCGTGCCATGCGGGCCGGTGAATACCATCTCCGCGATGGCGGTGGATGCGCAGGTGGCGGCGCTGGCCGCGCTGGAACGCTGGGGCGATGTGACCGCGACGGGGCTGCCGCTGAACCTTGATGGACGCAAGCCGCGCACGGCGCGTGGGGCGCCCGCGGTGGGCGAACACACGGCGGAAATTCTGCGCGAAGCGGGCCTTGATTAGCCGCGCGTATCGGTGCGGAACACCTTGCTGACGATGCGCCAGCCCTCCGCCAGTTTCAGCAGCACCAGGCAGTCGGTGAAGAAGCGCGGCGGGATGGCGCAGTTCAGCTTCACCACCACCATGTCCGGCCCTGCCAGGTCGATCGACAGGATGCGGTCATGGCGCGAGAGCGATTGCGCCGCGGGTGTCGGCCGGCTGCGCACCATGGACAGCCATTCGGCGCGCGGCATCACCGCCAGCGTGCCGTCGGCGCGCACGCTGCGCAGGTCGGCCTGCGGGTGGAAGGCGCTGGCCAGCTTGTCGGCATCGCCTTCGTACAGCCCGTCCAGATAGGTCTGCACCACGGCCTGGATCGAGGACAGCGAAGGCGCGTCCAGTGTGCCGCTGCGGGCCATGACGGTA
>JAAFHD010000003.1:1036-27866 GCA_013298245.1 Alphaproteobacteria bacterium | reverse complement strand
TGGTGGTGGATGCAGCGGTGGATGCGGGCTTTGACCGCGCGCTGCGCAATATCCCGGGCATGCAGGCGATCCCGACCATGGGCGCCAATGTCTATGACATCCTGAAGCACGACGTGCTCGCGGTGACGCGCGCCGGCGTGGAAGCCCTGAAGGAGCGCCTGGCATGAGTGCCACGATCTCCAAGCCGCCGCGCCCGGCGGCCATCAGCCGTGAGAAGATGTATCTCACGCTGCTCTCCCCGCTGGTGACCGAAAAGGCGACCAGCCTGTCGGAGAAGAACCAGGTGGTGTTCCGTGTGGCAATCGACGCCTCCAAGCACGATATCAAGCAGGCCGTCGAAGGCCTGTTCGGTGTGAATGTGCTGGCGGTGAATACGATCGTCATGAAGGGCAAGACCAAGCGCTTCAAGGGTATGCCCGGCCAGCGCTCTGACTGGAAAAAGGCGATGGTGCGCCTGGCCGATGGCCAGAGCATCGATCTGACCACGGGGCTTTCGTAAGACCATGGCGCTCAAGAATTTCAATCCGGTCACGCCCAGCCTTCGCGGCACGGTGCTGATCAAGCGGAACGAGTTGTGGAAGGGCAAGCCTGTGAAGGTGCTGACCGAGGGTCAGCACAGCACCGGCGGGCGCAACAACCACGGCCGCATCACCAGCCGCTTCCGTGGCGGCGGGCACAAGCAGGCCTATCGCATCGTCGATTTCAAGCGTCGCAAGTTCGACGTGGCGGCGGTGGTTGAGCGGCTGGAATATGACCCGAACCGCACCGCGTTTATCGCGCTGGTGAAGTATGCCGATGGTGAGCTGACCTACATCCTGGCGCCGCAGCGCTTGAAGGTGGGCGACACGGTCATCAATGGCCCGCGCGCGGATATCAAGCCTGGCAATGCGCTGCCGCTGGCGAATATCCCGGTCGGCACGATCATCTACAACATCGAGCTGAAGCCCGGCGCGGGCGGCAAGATGGCGCGTTCGGCCGGCACCTTCGCCCAGCTGGTGGGCAAGGATGGCGGGATGGCGCAGCTGAAGCTGATGTCCGGCGAACTGCGCGTGGTGCGCGCGGAATGCATGGCCAGCATTGGCGCGGTGTCCAACCCGGACAACAGCAACCAGGAACTTGGCAAGGCCGGCCGCATGCGGTGGATGGGCTTCCGCCCGCACAACCGCGGCGTGGTGATGAACCCGGTGGACCACCCGCATGGTGGTGGTGAAGGCCGCACCAGCGGTGGCCGTCATCCTGTGACGCCTTGGGGCAAGCCGACCAAGGGCGCCAAGACCCGCAACAACAAGCGGACCGATCAGATGATCGTGCGCCGCCGCAACGCGACGAAGGGCTGACGCAGATGCCGCGCAGCGTATGGAAGGGGCCGTTCGTGGACGGCTTCATGCTGAAGAAGGCGGATGCCGCACGCGCCTCCAGCCGCAATGAGGTGATTCGCATCTGGGCGCGTCGCAGCACGATCCTGCCGCAATTCGTCGGCCTGACCTTCGGCGTCTATAACGGCCGGAAGTTCCTGCCGGTGCAGGTGACCGAAAACATGGTGGGCCACAAGTTCGGCGAATTCTCTCCGACCCGGACCTTCACCGGCCATGGCGGCGACAAGAAGGCGAAGCGAGGCTGAGATGAGCAAGCCGAAGCACCCCCGTTCCGTCGCCGATACCGAGGCGCTGGCCGTCACCTACAACACCCGTGTCAGCCCGCGGAAGTTGAACCTGGTGGCGCAGACTATCCGTGGCGCGCGCGCGCAAGATGCCGTCGCGCAGCTGACCTTCAGCAAGCGCCGCATCGCGCAAACCGTGAAAAAGACGCTGGAATCCGCGATCGCGAATGCCGAGAACAACCACCAGCTGGACGTGGACCGCCTGGTTGTGTCGCGCGCCGAGGTGGGCCGCGCCATGGTCATGAAGCGCTTCCATGCGCGCGGCCGTGGCAAGTCCTCGCGCATCGAAAAGTGGTTCAGCCACCTCAAGATCGTGGTCGCCGAGCAGACCGCCCCGCAGGAGGCCGCATAATATGGGTCATAAAGTCAATCCGATCGGCCTGCGCCTGGGCATCAATCGCACCTGGGACAGCCGCTGGTTCGCCGGCCATGATTACGCGAAGCTGCTGCATGCCGATGTGAAGCTGCGTGAAGCGCTGCGCGTGAAGCTGAAGGGTGCGGGCGTGTCCCGTATCGTGATCGAGCGCCCGGCGAAGAAGCCGCGCGTGACGATCCACGCCGCCCGCCCGGGCGTCGTGATCGGCAAGAAGGGCGCGGATATCGAAGTGCTGCGCAAGGACATGGCCAAGCTTGCGGGTGCCGAGGTGTCGTTGAACATCCTCGAAATCCGCAAGCCGGAGCTGGACTCGACCCTGGTCGCTGACAGCATCGCGCAGCAGCTGGAGCGCCGCGTGGCGTTTCGTCGTGCGATGAAGCGCGCGGTGCAGTCCGCGATGCGTCTGGGTGCGGGTGGTATTCGTATCAACTGCTCCGGCCGTCTGGGCGGTGCCGAAATCGCGCGCATGGAATGGTATCGCGAAGGGCGCGTGCCGCTGCACACGCTGCGCGCCGATATCGATTATGGCGTGGCGACCGCCAAGACCACTTATGGCTCTTGCGGCGTGAAGGTCTGGATCTTCAAGGGCGAAATCATGGCCCATGATCCGCAGGCCCAGGACAAGCGCGCCGCCGAACAAGCGCCGCAACGCTGAGGATTTGAGAGATGCTGTCGCCGAAGCGCACAACATACCGCAAGGCACATAAGGGCCGTATCAAGGGCATCGCGAAGGGCGGCTTCACGCTGACCTTTGGTGGCTTTGGCCTGAAGGCGCTGGAACCGGAACGCGTCACCGCCCGCCAGATCGAGGCGGCGCGCCGCGCGATCACGCGCGCCATGAAGCGCCAGGGCCGCGTGTGGATTCGCATTTTCCCGGATGTGCCGGTGTCCACGAAGCCTGCGGAAGTCCGCATGGGTTCGGGCAAGGGCGCGCCGGAATATTGGGTGTGCCGGGTGAAGCCTGGTCGCATCATGTTTGAGATCGATGGCGTGCCGCTGGAAACGGCGCAGGAGGCGCTGCATCTCGGCGCCGCCAAGCTGCCGATCAAGACCAAGATCGTCGCCCGCATGGGCGGGGAGGCCTGACATGACCAAGCCTGTCGATATCCGCGCGAAGAGCGTTGACGAACTGGCAACGATGCTGCTGGACCTCCGCAAGGAGCAGTTCAACCTGCGTTTCCAACGGGCCACCGGCCAGTTGGAGGGCACGGGCCGCATCCAGGTGGTGCGTCGCGATATTGCGCGCATCAAGACCATCCAGGCCGAGCGCACCCGCGCCGCGGCCCCCACCGCTTAACCGAGAGGAGACCCCGGCCATGCCGAAGCGCGTCCTCACCGGGCGGGTCACCAGCGACAAGATGGACAAGACGGTCACCGTCTTGGTCGAACGTCGTGTGATGCACCCGCTCTATAAGAAGTTCATCCGGCGTTCGAAGAAGTACGCCGCGCATGACGAGGCCGGCGTTGCCAAGGAAGGCGATGTCGTGTCGATCGAAGAATGCCGCCCCATCAGCAAGCGCAAGAACTGGCTGCTGGTGGCGTGCAACGGCGCGCCGGTGGCGCGGCCGGCGGGCTTTGAAGCGGAGACCGCGGCATGATCGGCGTTGAATCCAATCTGGAAGTTGCTGACAACAGCGGCGCGCGCCGGGTGCAGTGCATCAAGGTGCTGGGCGGTTCCAAGCGCCGGACGGCGTCTGTGGGTGACGTGATTGTCGTTGCCGTGCAGGAAGCCATTCCCCGGGGCAAGGTAAAGAAGGGTTCGGTGGAGCGCGCGGTGATCGTGCGCACTGCGTATCCGGTGCGCCGCCCGGATGGCAGCATCATCCGCTTCGACAAAAACGCGGCGGTGTTGATCAACAAGTCCAATGAGCCGATCGGCACGCGTATTTTTGGGCCGGTGGTCCGTGAACTGCGCGCCAAGAAGTTCATGAAGATCATCTCGCTGGCGCCGGAGGTCCTGTAATCATGGCCGCCAAGATCAAGAAGGGCGACAAGGTCCATGTGCTGACCGGGTCGGACAAGGGCAAGCGCGGCGAAGTGCTGCGCGTGTTCCCCGATGAAGGTCGCGCATTGGTGCAGGGCGTGCGCCTGGTGAAGCGTCACCAGAAGCCGACCGGCATGGGCCAGCCTGGTGGTATCATCACGAAGGAAGCGCCGATTCAGCTGTCGAACCTGGCGCTGATCGACCCGAAGAGCGACAAGCCGACGCGCGTTGGCTTCAAGGTGCTGGAAGACGGCAAGAAGGTCCGTGTTTCTCGCGCCTCTGGTGAGGTTATCGACACATGAGTGGCACGAAGAAGGGCGCGCCGGCTGGCGGCGCCAAGGGCAAGGCCAAGGCTGGGACTTCGAAGGGCGGGACGCCGGTCGAGGGTGGCAGCACGCGCGGCCAGTACAACGTGCCTGCGGCGCCCGGTAAGGCCGCTGCGGCTGCTGGTGAAACGCGCCTCGCGAAGCACTATAAGGACGCGATCCGCGCGAAGCTGGTGACGGAATTCGGGTATAAGAACCCGATGGAAGTGCCCAAGCTCGAGAAGATCGTGATCAATATGGGTGTGGGCGAAGCCGCCGGTGACCAGAAGAAGCTGGACGCCGCGGTGGGTGACATGGCGCTGATTTCTGGTCAGAAGCCGGTGCGCACGCGTGCCCGCAAGGCGATCGCGGGCTTCAAGATCCGTGAAGGCCAGGCGATCGGCTGCAAGGTCACGCTGCGCAAGGCCCGCATGTTTGAATTCCTGGACCGCCTGGTCACCATCGCGCTGCCGCGCGTGCGTGACTTCCGCGGTATTCCTGGGAGCCGTGGCTTCGATGGTCGGGGGAATTACACCTTCGGCCTGAAGGAGCAGATCGTGTTCCCCGAAATCGTGTATGACAAGGTTGATACCGTGCGTGGCATGGACATCACCTTCGTCACCACGGCGAAATCCGACAAGGAAGCCAAGGCCCTGCTGAAGGGTTTTGATCTTCCTTTCAATAACTGACACTTGGGAAAACCTCTGCCGAGAGGCGGAAAGGGTCCGGAGGCCTGAACTGACATGGCGAAGACATCGTCTGTTGAAAAGAATAACCGGCGCGCGAAGATGGCGTCGGATCACCGCAAGAAGCGCGCTGCGCTGAAGTCGGTGGTGATGGATCGTGCGCTGCCGATCGAGGAGCGCTTCGAGGCGACCATCAAGCTGGCGCAACTGCCGCGCAACGGTGCGAAGAACCGCGTGCGTCTGCGCTGCGAAATGACCGGCCGTCCGCGTGGCAACTATCAGAAGTTCAAGCTATGCCGGAACATGCTGCGGGAGATGGCCAATACCGGTCAGCTGCCTGGCGTGGTCAAGGCAAGCTGGTAAGGGGCACGCAACATGTCGATGTCCGATCCGCTGGGTGATATGCTCACCCGTATTCGTAATGCGATGCACGCGCGCCAGTCTCGCTGCACGGTCCCGGCTAGCCGGCTGAAGGAAGCCGTGCTGGATGTGCTGAAGGGCGAGGGCTATATTCGCGGCTGGGGCCGTGAGGAAGTCCGCTCCGGCATCGCAAATTTGATCGTGGAATTGAAGTATTCCGAAGGCGAGGCCGCCATCAAGGAGATCACCCGTATCTCCAAGCCGAGCCGCCGGGTCTATTCCAAGATCACCGAGCTGAAGCCGTATTACGCCGGCCTCGGTATGCAAATCCTGTCCACGCCCAAGGGCGTGATGAGCGACCAGAAGGCCCGCGCTGCCAATGTTGGCGGCGAAGTCCTCTGCCGCGTGTTCTGAGGGAGGGCATCATGTCGCGCGTCGGCAAATATCCGGTGCCTGTTCCGGCTGGCGTCACTGTGGCGCTACAAGGCCGCACGGTCATCGCCAAGGGGAAGTTGGGCGAGCTGAAGCTCGACCTGACGGAAGAAGTGGATGTGGAGGTCGGGCCGTCCGGCGTCGCGGTGAACCCGCGCGGCGGCAGCATCCGGCAGCGCACCATGTGGGGTACCACCCGCAGCCTGATCAATGGCATGGTGGTGGGGGTTTCCGCCGGCTTCTCGAAGTCCATGGACATCAACGGCACGGGCTACCGCGCTGCCATGGAAGGCAATGAACTGGTGCTGAACCTGGGTTATAGCCACGCCATCCGTTACCCGGTGCCCAACGGCATCAAGATCACCTGCGAAAAGCCGACCGCCATCAAGGTGGAAGGCATGGACAAGCGCCAGGTTGGTCAGGTGGCGGCGGAAATCCGCGGCTATCGCGGCCCCGAGCCCTACAAGGGCAAGGGCGTCAAGTACGTCAACGAGCAGATCCTCCGGAAGGAGGGTAAGAAGAAGTAATGTCAACAAAGCTGACAACCGAAGCGCGCCGCCGCCAGCGTCTGCGCTATTCGCTGAAGCAGAAGGGCAATGGGCGCCTGCGCCTGTCAATCTTCCGCTCTGGCCAGCATATCTATGCGCAGGTGATCGACGACCGCGCTGGCCGTACTTTGGCGGCTGCGTCGTCCTTGGAAAAGCCGCTGCGCGAGGAGCTGAAGACCGGCGCCGACAAGGGCGCTGCGGCGGCCGTGGGCAAGCTGGTCGCGGAACGCGCGATCGCCGCTGGTGTGACGGCCGTGGTCTTCGACCGCGGTCCCTATCTTTATCATGGCCGCGTGAAAGCGCTCGCCGAAGCCGCCCGTGAGGGCGGTCTGAACTTCTGAGGAACGCGACCGATGGCACGTGAACCGCGCAGCGGTGGTGGTGGTGGTGAAGGCGGCGAAGGCGAACAGCGCCGTCGTGGCCGCGGCCGTGGCCGTGATGAAAACCGCCAGCCTGAACGCTCGGAAGGCGATGAGCTGAAGGACAAGCTGGTCACCATCAACCGGGTGGCCAAGGTGGTGAAGGGTGGTCGGCGCTTCAGCTTTGCTGCTCTTGTGGTCGTGGGTGACCAGAAGGGCCGTGTGGGCTGGGGTGCGGGCAAGGCGCGCGAAGTGCCGGAAGCCATCCGCAAGGCGACGGAGCGTGCCAAGCGCACGATGATCCGTGTCCCGATGCGCGAAGGCCGCACGCTGCACCATGACGTTACAGCCGAATTCGGCGCTGGTCGTGTGATCCTGCGCTCGGCTCCAGCCGGCACGGGCATCATTGCCGGCGGCCCGATGCGTGCGGTGTTCGAAAGCCTGGGCATGGGCGATGTGGTCGCCAAGTGCACTGGCTCGCGCAACCCGCATAACATGGTGAAGGCGACCTTCGCCGCGCTCTCCGCCGCCGCCAGCCCGCGCAGTGTCGCGGCACGTCGTGGCAAGAAGGTCACCGACCTGATGGGCGCGAAGAAGGATGAGGCCGGTCAGGAGGCCGCCAATGTCTGACGCGAAAAAAATGGTGAAGGTGCGCCAGGTGGCTTCGGCCGCTGGGCGCAAGCCGGGCCAGCGCGAAACGCTGATTGGCCTTGGCTTGAACAAGATCAACCGCGTTCGCGAACTTGAGGATACACCGTCTGTGCGCGGCATGATCCGCAAGGTCGCGCATCTGGTGCGGGTGGAGCAGTAAGATGAAGCTGAACGAACTGCGTGATAACGAGGGCGCCCGCCCGAAGTTCAAGCGCATTGGCCGCGGCATCGGCTCCGGCAAGGGCAAGACAGGTGGTCGCGGCGTGAAGGGTCAGAAGGCCCGGACCGGCGTGTCGCTGAACGGCTTCGAAGGTGGTCAGTTGCCGCTGTATCGCCGTCTGCCGAAGCGCGGCTTCAAAAACCCGTTCCGCAAGGAATACGCGACGCTGAACATCGGCGCGCTGGACAAGGCGATCGAGGAAGGCCGGCTGCCCGCCGGGGAACCGATCACCGAGGCCCTGCTGCGTGAGAAGGGCATCGTAAAGGTTGCGGCCCGCCTGGTGGGCGTGCGTCTGCTGGCGAAGGGTGCGATCACCCGCGCGGTGACCATTTCTGTCACGGGCGCTTCGGCGGCCGCGGTGGCGGCGGTGCAGGCGGCCGGTGGCAGCGTGACCGTGGCGGAATCCGCGGTGCCGGAAGCGGCTTGAATATCCCGTCCTGAAGGGCGAGTTGTGCTAGGCCCTCGGGGATAGTCCCGGGGGTCTTTGGTTTCGGGGAAAGGGTGCATGGCCTCGGCGGCTGACCAACTGGCGTCCAGCTTGAACCTCGGCGTCTTGGCCAAGGCAACAGAGCTGAAGAAGCGCATCTGGTTCACCCTGGGTGCGCTGATCGTCTATCGATTCGGCACCTATGTGCCTATTCCCGGCGTGGATGCGGCGGTGATGGGGGAAATGCTGCGCCAGCATGGCGGCGGCATTCTTGGTATGTTTGACATGTTCACTGGCGGTGCGCTTGGGCGCATGACGGTGTTCGCGCTGAACATCATGCCGTATATCAGTGCCAGTATTATCGTGCAGTTGATGACGGCGGCGATTCCGTCCTGGGAGGCCTTGAAGAAAGAAGGCGAGTCCGGGCGGAAGAAATTGAATCAGTATACACGATATCTGACACTAGGCATCGCCATCGTGCAGGCCTACGGGATTTCCGTGGCCTTGCAGGGCATGCGCGGCAGCGCTGGGCCGGCGGTCAGTGATCCCGGTTTCTTCTTCACGCTTTCCTGTATCGTAACGCTGACCGGCGGCACCATGTTCCTGATGTGGCTGGGTGAGCAGATCACGGCGCGTGGCGTGGGCAATGGGATTTCGTTGATCATCTTCGCGGGCATCGTGGCCAACTTGCCGAGCGCGCTGATCGCGACCTTGGAATTGGGGCGCACGGGAGCGCTTTCTACCTTCTTCATCATCTTTTTCCTGATTGCGGCACTGTCCATCATCTTCGTGGTGGTCTTCATCGAACGCGCGCAGCGGCGAATCCCGGTACAATACCCGAAGCGCCAGGTCGGCAACCGCATGACCGGGGGCGAGAGTACGCACCTGCCGCTGAAGCTGAACACATCGGGTGTGATTCCACCGATCTTCGCCTCGTCCCTGCTGCTTCTGCCGGTGACCTTCGCGTCCTTCAGTGAGGACCGCACAGCGGATACCTGGTTGCAATGGATCGCGGCGCAGTTAGCGCATGGGCAGCCTGCCTACATGCTGCTTTACATGGGTATGATCATTTTCTTCGCCTTCTTCTATACGGCTGTGGTGTTCAACCCATCCGAGACGGCGGATAACCTGAAGAAGTATGGTGGATTCATTCCGGGCATCCGGCCGGGCGCCAATACCTCGGATTATCTCGACAAGGTGTTGACGCGGCTGACGGTGGTGGGTGCGGCCTATCTGTGCATCGTCTGCCTGATCCCTGAGATTTTGATCTCCAATTATGGCGTGCCCTTCTATTTTGGCGGCACCTCGCTGCTGATCATCGTGACAGTCACCATGGACACGGTGGCCCAGGTGCAATCGCATCTGTTCCAGCACCAGTACGAAGGGCTGATCAAGAAGGCCAAGCTGGGCGGCCGCGGCCCGAGGATGCGCTGATGAACCTGATCCTGTTGGGCCCGCCAGGTGCGGGCAAGGGCACGCAAGCCAAGCTGCTGGAAGAAGGCTTCGGCCTGGTCCAGGTCTCGACTGGTGACATGCTGCGCGCCGAGGTGAAGGCTGGGTCCGAGATCGGGCTGCAGGCCAAGGCCATTATGGAACGCGGCGACTTGGTGCCGGATTCTATCATCACGGCCATGCTGGCGGCGCGGGTCTCGCGCCCCGATGCTGCCAAGGGTTTCATCCTGGATGGCTTCCCGCGCACCGTGCCGCAGGCCGAGGCGCTGGACGCTATGCTGTCCGAAAAGAGCCTCAGCCTCGACCATGTGATTGAGCTGAAGGTGGATGACGCCGCGTTGGTCGAACGCATTTCCGGCCGCTACACCTGCGGCAATTGCGGCGAAGGCTACCACGACAGCTTCAAGCAGCCCGTGAAGCCCGGCGTCTGCGACAAATGCGGCCATACAGAATTCGTCCGCCGTGCTGATGACAAGGCTGAGACGGTCGCTGCGCGGCTTTCCGCCTATCACCGCCAGACGGCGCCGCTGCTGCCGTATTACGGCGCCCAAGGCAAGCTGAAGGCCGTGGATGGCATGGCCAGCATGACTAGCGTGGCGGCAGCACTTTCCGTGATCGTGAAGGGCTGAGATGGCGTTGACTCTCTGCCCACAGGGGTGTAGTGCCCCCGCTTCCAACGGCGTCGGTGGGTCACCATCGGCTGGCCGCGTTCGCCCGTTTTCCCGTGGTGGGTGCCTTCCCGGCATCCGCCCTTCGTTTTGAGAGCACAGGAACCACACCATGGCGCGTATCGCCGGCGTGAACATCCCGACCAATAAGCGCGTCGTGATTTCACTGCGTTATATCTACGGGATTGGCCCGCAGAACGCGAAGGTCATTTGCGACCAGCTCGGGATTCCGGGTGAGCGTCGGGTGAACCAGCTCTCGGACGACGAGATCCTGAAGATCCGCGAAATGATCGACCGTGATTACCGCGTTGAGGGTGACCTTCGCCGTGAAGTGTCGATGAACATCAAGCGCCTGATGGATATGGCCTGCTATCGCGGCCTGCGTCATCGCCGCGGCCTGCCGGTGCGCGGTCAGCGCACGCACACGAACGCGCGCACCCGCAAGGGCAAGGCCGTCGCGATCGCCGGCAAGAAGAAGGTGACGAAGTAATGGCCCGCCCTGCTACCGCCGGTTCCCGTCCTCGCAAGAAGGAACGGAAGAATATCACCACGGGCGTCGCGCATGTGCTGGCGACGTTCAACAATACCATTGTGACCATCACCGATAGCCAGGGGAATGCGATTTCCTGGTCGTCCTCGGGCACGCAGGGCTTCAAGGGCAGCCGCAAATCCACGCCGTATGCGGCGCAGATGGCTGCCGAAGATGCCGGCAAGAAGGCCCGCGAACACGGGATGGAAACGGTCGAAATCATGGTCAGCGGCCCCGGTTCGGGCCGTGAATCCGCCCTGCGCGCGCTGCAGTCGGTGGGCTTCTACGTTACCTCCATCAAGGATGTGACGCCGATCCCCCACAATGGCTGCCGCCCGCGCAAGCGCCGCCGCGTCTAAGGCCGCGCTTCACCCAAGCTGGAGACCATTGCCGTGCTCGAACGCAACTGGCGTTCCCTGACCAAGCCCGAGCGGCTTGACGTAGAACCGGGCGCTGACCCGAACCGCACCGCGACCATCGTGGCCGCGCCGCTGGAACGCGGCTTCGGCATGACGCTGGGTAATGCGATCCGTCGCGTGCTGCTGTCCTCCTTGCAGGGCGCGGCCGTGACCGGCATTCGCATCGATAGCGTACTGCATGAGTTCAGCAGCATCGCCGGCGTCCGCGAGGACGTGACGGACATCGTGCTGAACGTGAAGCAGCTGGCCATCCGTATGCCGGGTGAAGGCACCAAGCGTTTGTCGCTGACGGCCAAGGGCCCCGGCGAAGTGACCGCGGCGCAAATCCAGGTGACAGGCGACATCGAAATCGCCAATCCGGACTTGGTGCTGTGCACGCTGGATGACGGCGCGATGCTGTCGATGGAATTCACCGTGCAGTCGGGCCGGGGCTATGTGCCGGCCTCGATGAACCGGCCGGAAGACGCGCCGATCGGGTTCATCCCCGTCGATGCGATCTATTCGCCAGTGCGCCGTGTCGCCTATCGCGTGGAGCCCACGCGCGTTGGCCAGGTGACCGACTACGACAGCCTGGTGATGGACATCGAGACCGATGGCACCGTCGCGCCGGATGACGCCGTGGCGGTGGCCGCGCGCATCCTGCAGGAACAGCTGCAGCTATTCATCAACTTCGACGAGCCGCGCCAGCGCGTGGCGGAGGAGGTGCAGGACGACCTGCCCTTCAACCGCAATTTGCTGCGCAAGGTCGACGAACTGGAATTGTCGGTCCGCAGCGCGAACTGCCTGAAGAATGACAATATCGTCTATATCGGCGACCTGGTGCAGAAGTCCGAACAGGAAATGCTGCGCACGCCGAATTTCGGCCGCAAGTCGCTGAACGAGATCAAGGAAGTGCTGGCCTCGATGGGCCTCGGCTTGGGCATGACCGTCATGGGTTGGCCGCCGGAGAACATCGAAGACCTGGCAAAGAAGGTCGAAGAGCCGTTCTGAACGGCACTGGGTTTGAACTAGCCCCCGCGCGGGCAACAGGAGACTACAATGCGTCACGGTATGGCCAACCGGAAGCTGAGCGTCACTTCGACGCATCGGCTGTCCATGTTCCGGAACATGGCGACCAGCCTGCTCAAGCATGAGCAGATCACCACCACCTTGCCCAAGGCGAAGGAACTGCGCCCGTATATCGAGCGCATCATCACCCTGGGCAAGCGCGGTGGCCTGCATGCGCGCCGCCAGGCCTATGCCCAAATCCGCGACCCGCAGGTGGTGGACAAGCTGTTTGGCCCGATCGCCGAGCGCTACAAGGCCCGCAGCGGCGGCTATTGCCGCGTCTTGAAGGCTGGTTATCGCTATGGCGATATGGCGGCGATGGCGGTGATCGAACTGGTGGATCGCGATGCGGCCGCCAAGGGCCTGGACAGCGGCCCGAAGCCGGAAGCGCAGGAAGAAGCGGCGGCCTAAACCCCAGGCCGCGCGAGGTTCAAAGGCCGTGGGGCGACCCACGGCCTTTTTTCATGGCGCGAGCGCGGCTTCCACAGCCTCGGCCATGGCGAAAAGCCGGGCGTCGGTGCCGCCCATCGCCATCAGCATGAGCCCCGCTGGCGCCTCGCCTGGCGTGTGGCAGGGCAGACTGATCGCGCAGCCGTCGATGAAATTGGCGATGCTGGTGTTCCGCAGCAGCAGCATGTTGATGCGGTTGTATTCGCGTTCGTCGGCCACGGCCGCAATGGCCGGCGGCCCCAGCGGCACGGTCGGCATCACCACCGCATCGAAGCCCGCCAAACGGGCCGCCACGCGCGCGATCATCGCGTGGCGCGCGTGCAGCAGGCCGATATACGCCTCGGCGCTCATGCGCTCGCCACGCTTGATGCGCGCCAGGATGCGCGGGTCATAGCGTTCGCCCGCGCGTTCGATCAGCGGCTTGTGCCAGGCCCAGGCCTCGCTGGCCGCGAAGCCGCCGGTGGCGTTCACGCTGGGCAGTTCTTCCACCTCGGGCAGAACCAGGTCCGTCAGCCGCGCGCCGGCCGCGGACAGGCGCGACAGCGCGGCGGCATAGGGGCGCGCGACCGCGTCCTCCATGCCGTCCTCGACATAGTTGCGCAGCACCGCCAGGCGCAGCCCCGCCACACCCAGCGGCGCGTGCAGCGCAGGCGCATCCGCGATCACCGCATCCAGCGCGCGGCAACACGCCACGCTGCGCGCCAGAGGCCCGATGGAATCGAGCGAAAACGACAGCGGCAACGCGCCCGCCAGCGGCACGCGCGCGGCAGTCGGCTTGTACCCCACCACGCCGCACAGCGCCGCCGGAATGCGGCACGACCCGCCCGTGTCTGACCCCAGCCCGCCGAAGCCCATCCCATCGGCGGCGGCCACCGCAGCGCCGCTGGATGAACCACCCGGCAGACGCCCCGTCGCACGATCCCAGGGCGATGCCGGCGTGCCGAAATGCGGGTTCGTGCCCAGCCCGCTGAAGGCGAATTCCACCATATTGGTGCGGCCCAGGATGACGAAGCCCGCCGCCTGCAAGCGCGCCACCACGGGGGCGTCGGCGGTGGCCGGCGCCACATCATGCAGCGCCACAGAACCCGCGCGCGTGACCTCGCCCGCCTGGTCGAACAGGTCCTTCACCGTCACCGGAATGCCCGCGTAGCGCCCCCCGCGTCCGGCCTTGCGCAACGCATCCTGCGCATCCGCCGCCGCCCGCGCCGCCTCTGCCTGCACAGCCACAAATGCACTCGGCTGCCGCGCCACCTGCGCCAGTGATTCGTCCAGCAACGCGCGCGCGGTTATGCGCCCTGCCGCCAGCGCATCGGCCGCCTGTTCGATCGTCAGCATCACCACCCCTTTGACAACGCCATCACCGCGCGCACCCTATGGCGCAACCCGCTTCGGAGGAACCCATGAAGCCCATTCTGCTCACCGGTGCATCGGGCGCCTTGGGCCGCATGTTGGTGCCTGCCCTGGCCGCCCAGGGGCACGCGTTGCGCCTGACGGACATCGCGCCCTTCCCCGATGAACTGCCCGCCAACGCCATCTTCGAAGCGGCGGATTTAAACGACGGCGTCACCGTCTCGCGCCTGGCGGAGGGCGTGTCGCACATCCTGCATTTCGGTGGCGTCAGCACCGACCAGCCCTTCGAAGCGATCTTCGGCCCCAATCTGCGCGGCCTCTACCACATCTACGAAGCGGCGCGCCGGGAAGGCGCACGCGTCGCCTTCGCCTCCTCCAACCACAGCATCGGCTTCCACCTGCGCGAGACCAAACTCGACGCCGACTGCGCCTTCCGGCCGGACAGTTTCTATGGGCTGTCCAAGGCCTATGGCGAACTGATGGGCCGCCTGTATTGGGACAAGCACGGCGTCGAAAACATCAACTACCGCATCGGCAGTTGCTGGCCGGAACCGCTGAACCGCCGGTCGCTCGCCACCTGGTTGTCCTACCCCGACATGGCGCGGCTGGTGCAGGCCACCATCACCGCGCCGCGCTTTGGCCACGCCGTCATCTGGGCGTGCAGTGCCAACCCGACCAGCTATTGGGGCGCGGACCATCGCGACCGCATCGGCTGGCAACCACAGGACACGGCTGAAAAATGGCGGGACAAAGTGGGCCACATCACCACCAACAACCCCGCCATCGAACACCACCAGGGCGGGCCGTATTGCGCGCCCGGCTATTCGCGCGCCGCGCCACCCACCGCCGATGCCTTCGACCTGCCCTGATATGTATGGCATCGCCGATGCAGCGCGTGGCGCCGCGCTGAACCGCCTGGGCCACAAGCTGCGCCTGCCGGAGGAACGCGCGGTGTTGGCGCGCGACGAGGCCGCGTATCTGGACGCCGCCGGCCTGACGCCGGACGAGCGCGCAGCCGTCGCAGCGCGCGACTGGCGCGCTTTGTCTGCCATGGGTGCGAGCATCTACGCGCTCGCCAAACTGGGCGGCGCGCTGGGCACGCCACTGCCAAAAATTGTCGCGACCTTCCGGGAGAACGCGTAGTGGCGCGCATCATCGCCGGCATCGGCATCAGCCATTCGCCTGGTGCGATCTTCGCGCATGACAATGGCCACGCCACGCGCCCTGAATGGCGCGGTTTCTTTGAACCGCTGGAGGCGGTGCGTGCCTGGCTCCGCGACGCCGCACCCGACATGGTCGTGATGGTCTTCAACGACCACCTGAACAGCTTTTTCTTCGATGCCTACCCCACGCTGGCGATGGGCGTGGCGCCCGAATATCCGCTGGCGCCCGAGGCTGGCGCATATCCACCCTTCCCGCCCATTCCGGGCCACGCGGCCGCGCCCGCGCTGGCGGATGCGCTGGTCAACGCGGATTTCGACCTGACCATCTGTCAGGAATTGCCGTTGGACCACGGTGCCGCTGGCCCGCTGCGCCTGCTGGGCGAGCCATGGCTGGCGCCGGTCGTGCCCATCGCGGTCAACACGCTGCGCGCACCGATGCCGCGCCCCGCGCGCCTGTTCGCGTTGGGCCGCGCGCTGCGCCACGCCATCGCTGCGATGCCCGACGATCTGCGCGTGGTGGTCGTCGGCACCGGTGGCCTGTCGCACGCGCTGGACGGGCCAGGTGCCGGCATCATCAACACCGCATGGGACCTGGAATTCCTGCGTCTGATCGGCGAGGCACCCACCATGCTCGCCGCCCGTTCCGTGCAGGATTTCGCCGCCGGCGCGGGGCGCGAGGGGCTGGAGAGCATGATGTGGCTCGCCATGCGCGGCGCGCTTCCGAAGGATGTGCGCGTCGCCGTCACCGCGCATCATCCGATGGGTGTCACCGGTCTGGGGCTGACATTGCTGCTGCCCTGACGGACACTGCGCCATGGAGGAACCCCATGGCCAAGATCATCATCACCTGCGCGGTGACCGGCGCGATCCATACGCCGAGCATGAGCGAGCATTTGCCCATCACGCCCGAGCAGATCGCCGAGCAATCGATCGCGGCGGCCGAGGCCGGTGCGTCGATCATCCATTTGCACGCGCGTGACCCGTTGGATGGCCGTCCCTCACCGGACCCTGAGCTGTTCATGGCCTTCCTGCCGCGCATCAAGCAAAGCACCGATGCGGTGATCAACATCACCACCGGTGGTGGCCTTGGCATGACGCTGGATGAACGCCTGGCCGCGCCGCTGCGTGCGAGCCCGGAGATGTGCAGCCTGAACATGGGCAGCATGAACTTCAACATCGCGCCCAGCGCCGCGCGCGTGAAAAACTGGAAGCACGCCTGGGAAAAGCCGTATCTGGAAAACACCACCAACTACATTTTCCGCAACACCTTCCAGGATATCGAGCAGGTGGTGGAGCGGCTGGGCAAGGGCCACGGCACGCGCTTCGAATTCGAATGCTACGATGTGGGCCACCTGTATAATTTGGCGCATATGCTGGACCGCGGCGTGGTGCAGGGGCCGCTGTTTGTGCAGACTATCTTCGGCATCCTGGGCGGCATCGGCGCGGAGCCGCGCAACCTGCACTTCATGCGCGAAACCGCGGATAGGTTGTTCGGCGACCAGTATGTGTGGTCGGTGCTGGCGGCCGGGCGGCACCAGATGGGCTTCGTGACCATGGCCGCGATTTTGGGTGGGAATGTGCGCGTGGGGCTTGAGGATTCGCTCTGGATCGGGCCGGGGCAGCAGGCTGTTTCCAACGCGCACCAGGTGGCGAAAATTCGTCGCATCATCGAGGATCTCGGGCACCAGGTCGCAACCCCCGCCGAGGCCCGCGCGATGCTGGCGCTGAAGGGCGGAGACCGTGTCACCTTCTGAATTCTACCACCAAGGCCATCGCGCCTTGCAGGATGAATTCGACGGCCGGCGCGTGGCGGATGTGCTGGCCACGCGCCGCCGGCATGATGCGTTCTGGCCCGATGACATCACGCTGATCGCCACGGCGCCCTTTTTCTTCATCGCGACGGGCGCAGAGGGCGCGATGGATTGCAGCTTCAAGGGCGGCGCGCCCGGCTTCGTGCGCGTGGTGTCGGAGAACGCGCTGGCGTGGGAGGAAGCGGACGGCAATTCCATGTACCTGACGCTGGGCAATCTGGCGCTGAACCCGGCCTGCGGCCTGCTGTTCATGCGCTTCGACGGGCGGGCGCTGCGGCTGCGCGTGCGGGGCCACGCGGTGGTGGAAGGCAAGCGCGTGACGGTCACGGCAACCGACATTTTCCCGAACTGCCCGCGCTACATTCCGGACCTGGCGACCGGCACGCCATCGCCCTACCTCGACCCGTCAGTGGCGCCCGAGTGGAAATCGCGCGACTACATCCGCGACATCCTGCCGCGCGATGATCCTCACAAACGGGCGGGTTCCAGCGAGGCGTAGATGTCGCCGCTATTGGCTTCCGCGGGCAGCGCGCGCAGCCAATCGGCGCAGGCGGTGGCGCTGATCGGCGTGGGGTGCGCGAATTGCAGGCTCTCGCCGAGCGATGCGTTGAACGCCGAAAAACCCAGTGCGGCACAGCGCGCGATCGCTTCATAGGCGACATCGCGCTGGATGGTGGTGAATTCGAAGGATAGCGCGCGCGGTGCGTGCGACAGGCCCTGCAGCGCTTCCGCCTCATAGCCTTCGATGTCGATCTTGATGAAATGCGGCATGCCGTGCGCGGCGGCCAGCGCGTCCAGCGTGGTGACGGGCAAAGTGATGCGCTGGTCCCAGTTCTGCCCCTCCCAACCCGGCGCGCCCTCGGCGGCGGCGATGAAATCCGCGCTGGCGGTGGCCACGGTAGGGTTGGCGCTGTTGAGATGCAGCGTGGCCTCGCCGGTGGCGCGCCCGACCAGCGTGCGCAGCAGCGTCACGTCGCAGCCGCGCAGCACCAGGCGCAGCGCGCGCAGCAGATGTGCCTGGGGTTCGACCACCACCACATGCGCGCCCAGCCGCGCGAAGCATGCGGCGCGATCGCCGACATGCGCGCCGACATCGAAGGCGAGATCGCCGGGCGCCAGGAAGCGCCCATAGAACGCATCCAGCGCCGGGCGCCGCGCGGCATCGTGGTAGATGCGCAAGCTGCGCCCGACTGCACGCGCCGTCATGGCGCGAAGACCAGCGCGGCACCGCCGGCGAGGGCGGGCGGCACCATCAGCCCGTCGGGTGCTTCGACCAGCGGCAGGCCCATCGCGCGCACGGCCGCGTTGCTGTCATCCGTGCGCACCACCATGCCGGCCATGAAGGGCAAAGTGGGCGGCGTGACGCCGGGGAAGACCTGCGGGATGGCGTCAGCGTCTAGCACGCGCACCACGGTTTCCATGCGCGGCGAACGCGGGCCGGCGCCGTGTTCCGCGCCGGACAGCGTGATGCGGAAACCGCCCGCCGGATCGGGGGTGAAGGGCAGGCCCGTCAGGCGCGACAGGCGCGCTGTGGTGTCGGCGGGATTGGCGCTGGCCATCACCAGCGAGACCAGCGCATCGGCGCGGTTCGCGTGTGTCATCCAGCGATCCTGCCAGACCAGTTCCGGCGTCATGTGCTGGATGATCTGGATGCGGCCCTCCGGCGCGTCGGGGAAGGGCAGGCGGGCGAAACGCGCGAGGCGTGGGTCGGATGCTTCGACCTTGCGTTCCAGCCAGGCGATGCCGGGGATGGGAATGCCGGCACCCTGCATGCGCGCGAGATTCGCTTCGGCATCGACGCAGCCGAAGGCACAGATGTGCAGCCCCTCGTAGCGCGCGATGAAGCGGTCCACCTGGTTGGCGAAGAGCGTGGGGTCGAGGATCGCCAGCAGCTCGATATAGCCGTGGCGGAGGAAGGCGCAGCGATTGCCGGTGCCGAAGGGTTCGACCGCGCTGTCAGGCGTACGGCGGCCGGATTGCTGGGCTATGGGTGTCAGCGTGAAGCCGAGCTTTTCGTAGGCGGTGGTGAGCGGCGAAAGGTCGCGCGCGCAGACGCCGACATGGTCGAGAACCGAGGCGGTGTTCATGCGGGATTCTCGTACTTTTCCAGCAGCCAATCGGCGGGCGTTGCCGCCGCTTCTGCATACCAGCGCACGACCAGCGGATGTGTGCGGACGGCCGCGCAATATGCGTGCGTTTTGGCGGTCAATTCCGGCTGCCAGGTCAGGAAGCGGCCCACCACCGGGGCGTACATCACATCCGCGCCGGTGAGTTCCGCGCCGAACAGGAATGGCCCGCGCGAGGCGGCCAGGCATTCGGCCCAGATGGCTTCGATGCGGGCGATATCCGCCAGCGCGCCGGGTGTGCGTCGCTGGCCAGGGAAATCGCGGCCTGCATTATAGGGCATGGCCATGCGCAATTCGCGGAAGCCGCCCTGCATTTCGGCGGCGACGCTGCGGGCGTGCGCGCGTGCGACGCGGTCCGTGGGCCACAGCGCGGCGTGGTGCTCGGCGCAGTATTCGATGATGGAGAGGCTCTCCCACACCCGCGCGCCGCGATGTTCCAGGTAGGGCACAAGCCCGGTCGGCGTGACGCCTTCCAACGCCGGAGACGCGCCGGTGCCGGCCAGTTTGAAGACCTGCTCCTCCACATCCAGGCCCGCGATCTGAACCGCGAGCCAGCCGCGCAGCGACCAGGACGAATAGCGCTTGGTGCCGATGACAAGACGACCTTCGGGCATGGCATTCTCCTTCGGCGCGAAGCCATGCCATGCGGGCCGCGCGCTGTCACTCAGCCCAGGATGAACGGCCCTGGATGGCCCAGCGGCCATCCTTGAAGGTCACGATGTAGAAGGATTTGTAGGCGCCGATCAGCGAGCCATCCGCGCGATAGCGGCTGAACTGCACGCGGAAATGCACCTTGTCCGGGCCGGCATCGACCAGATCCACATAGTCCCATTCGGAGCGCGCCCATTCGCGCGCGGTGCCCATCATGCGGATGACGATGGAGGCGAAGGATTCAGGCGTCTCGTACACCGTGACCTTGCCCGAATGGAACCGCACATGCGGGAAGTGGAACCAGCGCTGGCGCACCGCATCCTCGTCGCGCGCGTTCAGGGCGGCCATGAAGCCTTCCATCGCTTCGCGTGCACCGCGTTCGGCATCGGTCATGATACGCCCCACACTTCGACCCAGGTATCCAACAGCATTGCGCGTCGACGCGCGAACAGCGCGCCCCATTCGGCGCGCCGCGCTTGCGCTTCCGCACTGGGTTTCCAGTAGCGGCTTTCTTCCCACGCAGTGAGGCTTGGGTAGTGCGTCATCAGCATCACCTGCGCGGCGCCATCGGGCGTGTCGCGCGCGTCGCGCCACAGGCCGAAGGGATGGCCGGCAGTGTCGGATTCCCAACCCACCCAGGCGCGCGTGCTGATGTCGATCAGCTCATCAACATCATCGCGCGGCAGGATGAACCAGCGGCGGGTGACGATGCCCCCGGCGGCCGCATCGGGCAGCGCGTCGCCGCGCGCGCGCGGGTGGAGAATGCGTGGTTCGGCATGCGCGATATCGGCATCCGGTGCGATGCGCGGGCCGGGTGCGGCGGCGTGCAGTGACAGGCGCAGCAGCCGGTTCATGCCTGGCCCGATTTGCGGCGTCAGCAGCACATGGCCTGGAGCGCGCAGCCTGGTGGCGGCAGCCTCGGCGCGTTGCGCGCGCGTGGTGATTTCCTCCGCGAAGAGCAGCATGATCCATCCTCCCGCGCGCAGCCTGCACCGAGGCGGCGCGCGGCGCCAGAATCAGTTCACGGTGATGCGTGCTTCGCGGACCACGCGGCCCCATTTTTCGGTCTCGCTGCGCAGATAGGTGGCGAGTTCTTCGGGCGACGACGTCAGTGCATCGGCGCCCACCGCGGTCAGGCGTTCGCGCACGGCGGGAAGCGCGAGTGCCTCGCGCAGCACCGCGTTCAGGCGTGCGGTAACTGGCGCGGGCGTCGCGGCCGGCGCCATCACCGCGCCCCAGGATGTGGCCTCGGCCGCGGGCAGCCCGATCTCGGCAACGGTCGGTACATTCGGCAGCGCGGGGTGGCGGCGCGGCCCCGTCACCGCCAGCGCGCGCACGCGGTTGCCCTGGATCATCGGCAGCGCGCTGGCGATCTGGTCCAGCATCACTTGCACATTGCCGGCCACCGTATCGTTCAGCGCAGGCGCGCTGCCGCGATAGGGCACGTGCTGGATGTCCACCTGCGCGACCAGCTTGAACAGTTCCGCAACCGTGTGCGTGGAGGTGCCCGAACCGCCCGAACCGTAGGACAAACGCCCAGGCTGCGCGCGCACCAGTGCCAGAAATTCCTGCGCCGTTTGCGCCGCGACCGTGGGGTTCACGATCAACACATGGTCGGTGCCAAACGCGAGGCCAACCGGCGCCAGATCAGCGATCGGGTTGAAGCCCATATTCGCGTAGAGGTGCTGGTTGATGGTCAGTGTGCCGGTGGTGCCCATGAGTAGCGTGTGGCCATCGGGTGCGGCGCGCACCACGGCTTCGACGCCGACATTGCCGCCCGCGCCGGTGCGGTTTTCGACTGCGATCGCCTGGCCCAAACGCGCGCCCATCGGTTCGGCCAGCACGCGCGCGACGATGTCGGTCGCGCCACCTGGCGCGAAGGGCACCACCATGCGCATTGCGCGTTCCGGTGACCAGCTTTGCGCCAGTGCGGGCGTGGCGAGTGCGGTGAAAAGCAGCGTGCGGCGTGTCGGCATTGTTCTCTCCCGGATCAGACCTTGTGGCGGTCCTTCATGATCGTCAGCACCTGGTCGGGGTCCTCGGCCCACCAGCGGCGGGAGAGGAGTTCGACTTCGGTGAAACCCTTGTAGCCCGCGGCTTCCACGCAGGCACGCAAATGCGCGATGTCGATCACGCCATCGCCTGGCATGCCGCGGTCGAAGACCAGGTCGGTGGTCGGCACCAGCCAGTCGCAGGCGTGGAAGGCGGCGATGCGCGTGCCGGCGCGGGCGATCTGGCGTTCCACATCGGGGTCCCACCAGATGTGGTAGCAGTCGAGTGCGACGCCGAGGCCGTCGCCGAGCGCGTCGCACAGGTCGAGCGCTTGGGCGGTGGTGGAGAGCACGGAGCGGTCCGCGCAGGTCATTGGGTGCAGCGGTTCCAGTGCAACAGTCACGCCCGCTGCGCGCGCATAAGGCAGGATGGCGGCGAGGCCGTCGCGCACCATGGCGCGCGCGCCGGCGAGATCGCGGCTGCCGGCCGGCAGGCCGCCGCACACCATCACCAGGCATTGCGCGTTGAGTGCATGCGCTTCGTCGATGGCGCGGCGATTATCCTCGATGGCGGCGGCGCGGCCGGCGGCATCGCCGGCGGGGAACATGCCGCCGCGGCACAGGCCGGTGACGGAGAGGCCGGCGTCGCGGATGTGCTTTGCGGCGGGTGCGACGCCCATCGCGTGCAGCACGTCGCGCCAGGGCGAAATGCCGGGGATTCCGTGGCGCGCGCAGCCTTCGATCGATTGCGCCAGGCCCCAGCGTTCCTTCACCGTGACGGTGTTGAGGGAGAGCGGACTCATGCCACGCCGTGCAGTGCCAACAGCGTCTTCATACGCGCGGCTGCCATCTCCGGATCGCGCAGCAGGCCGGCCTTGTCGGCCAGGCGGAACAGCTCCGAAAAATGCTGGATGCTGCGGGTGGATTGCTGGCCGCCGACCATCACGAAATGGTCCTGGTGGCCGTTCAGCCAGGCCATGAACACCACGCCGGTTTTGTAGAAGCGCGTCGGCGCCTTGAAGATGTGGCGCGAGAGCGGAACCGTGGGTGCGAGGATGTCGTGGAAGGTGGAGAGGTCGTTGCGCGACAGCGCGGCAAGCGCGCCACCCACCGCCGGCGCGATGGGGTCGAAGATGCCGAGCAGTGCGTCGGAATAGCCGTGTTCGTCGCCGGCGATGAGTTCGGCGTAGTTGAAGTCGTCGCCCGTATACATCCGCACGCCTTTCGGCAGGCGGCGGCGCATGGCGATTTCCTTCTGGTCGTCCAGCAGGGAGATTTTGACGCCATCCACCTTCGCCGCATGCGCGTGGATGACGGTCAGCGCCACGTCCATCGCGGCCATGTGGTCGGCATGGCCCCAGTAGCCGTCGAGCGCGGGGTCGAACATCTCGCCCAGCCAATGGATGATGACGGGCTGGCGCACAGCGCCGAGGATGCGGGCATAGACGCGTTCGTAATCGGCGGGGCTGCGTGCTGCTTTTGCCAGCGCGCGCGAGGCCATGAGGATGATGCGCCCGCCCATCTTCTCGACCGCTTCGCATTGTTCTTCGTAGGCGCGGATCACGTCATCCACGGTGACGTCGGGGCCGGGCGCCAAATGGTCCGTGCCGGCCCCGGACGCCACCACTGCGCCGGGCACATCCTTCGCTGCATCGATCGACAGGCGGATGAGTTGCTGCGCCGCGACCCAGTCCAGACCCATGCCGCGCTGCGCGGTATCCATCGCTTCCGCCACACCCAGACCCAGCGACCACAGGTGCTTGCGGAAGGCGATGGTGCGGTCCCAATCGACCTTGGCATCCAGCCATGGATCCTGCTCGGCCATAGTGTCCGCGACGACATGCGCGGCAGCCAGCGCGACACGCGGAAAGGGCGGCGTGGCGCGGGGAAATTCGCGTGGCGCGCCCAGCGTGTACGGGCGCATGCCGTCGGGCGTGGGAAGCATAATCACAGGCTGAGCTCCGGCAGGTCGATCCAGCGGCGTTCGGCCCAGGATTGCAGCCCTGCTTCGGCCAGTTGCACGCCCTTCGCACCGGCCAGCAAATCCCACGGGTATTCCTTCACCTCGCCCGCCAGGTACTTCAGGAACAGCTCCCACTGCACGCGGAATCCGTTCGGGTAAGGCTGTGTGTCCGGCACCTTCTGCCAGCCTTCGAAGAAGTTGATGGTCTGCGGCACATCGGGGTTCCACACCGGCTTCGGCGTATTGACGCGCGACTGCGTCCAACAATCCGTCAGCCCGCATACAGCGCTGCCATGCGCGCCATCGACATGGAAGGTCACCAGGTCATCGCGGCGCACGCGCGTGGTCCAACTGGAGTTGATCTGCGCGACCACGCCGCCCTCCAGTTCGAAGGTTGCATAGGCCGCGTCGTCGGTATCCGCATCGTACCACGCGCCGCTTTCATCGCGCCGGCGCGGGATATGCGTCGCACCCAGGCAGGAGACGGATTTCACCGCGCCAAAGGTGTTGTCCAGCACATAGCGCCAGTGGCACAGCATATCGAGAATGATGCCTCCGCCCTCCGCCTTCTTGTAGTTCCAGGAGGGGCGCTGCGTGGGCTGCAAATCGCCCTCGAACACCCAATATCCGAACTCCCCGCGCACCGAGAGCAAGCGCCCCAGCATGCCGCTATCGATCACCATCTTCAGCTTGCGCAGGCCGGGCAGGAACAGCTTGTCCTGTACCACGCCGTGCTTGATGCCGGCGGCCTTCGCCAGACGCGCGACTTCCATCGCATCGGCCAGGTTATCGGCCGTGGGTTTCTCGCAGTAGATGTCCTTGCCGGCGGCGATGGCCTGTTTCAGCAGGGATGCGCGCATCTGCGTCGTCGCCGCATCGAAGAACACCGTGTCATCAGGGTTCGCCATGCAGGCGTTCAGGTCGGTGCTGACGCGCTGCACGCCATGCGCGCGGGCCAGTGCTTCCAGCTTCTCGCGATTGCGGCCGACGATGATGGGGTCGGGCATCACCCTATCCCCGTTGGCCAGCAAAACGCCGCCATCGGCGCGGATCGCGGCGATGCTGCGGATCAAGTGCTGGTTCATGCCCATGCGCCCCGTGACGCCGTTCATGATGATGCCGATGCGGCGTTCAGCCATCGCCGTTCCCTCCAGGTAACTGGGTGGTTACTTGGCGCGACGCGCGCGCGCCGTCAAGGGCGGAGATAGCCCAGCACGACCTGGGTGATGTGCTTCTCGCGCGCCAGCAGCGCGACCTCGGTGTCCAGTGTTTCGCCGAAGATGGTGGAGAGCGTATGGCGGTTCGCCACGTAGAAATGGCCGAGCGCGAGGATGGAAATATAGAGCTGCATCGCATCCACGCCGCGCCGAAAAACCTTCGCGCGCACGCCGCGCGCCAGTACCAGGCGCAGCGCCTCCAGCAGTGGCGAATACAGCGCCTTCACCTGGCCGGAACTGGCGAGATACGCGGCGCGATGGAGGTTTTCCTGATTCAGAAGTGCTACGAATTCCGGGTGCCGCGCGGTGTAGCGCAGGTTGAAGGCGACCAGTTTTTCCATGGCGGCCAGGGGCGCCAGCGCTTCGACTTCAAGCGCGCGCTCCTCCGCGCGCTTGGCGGCATAGGCGCCTTCCAGCACCGTCAGCCACAGCGCCTCCTTGCTGCCGAAATGCGCGTAGAGCATGCGCTTGTTGGCGCCCGCGCGCGCGGCGATTTCATCCACCCGCGCGCCGGCCAGGCCCTTGGCCGCGAATTCCACCAGCGCGGCGTCAAGTATGCGCGTGCGCGTTGCCGCGGCGCGGGTGGAGAGCGTTTCGGCCTTGGGCGGCAAGGGCTGGCGTGTCACCACGCCAGCATCGCGTCATTCCGCGCTTATGCCCAGTGCGCGGATCATGCCGCCGACAACACGCACATCATTGGCCACGAATTCCTGGAACTGCGCGCTGGTCATGGCGGCGGGTGCTACGCCGTGCTCGGCCAGGCGGTGCTGGATCACCTCTGTGGCGAGCGCGGCCTGGGTCGCCGCCTGCAGGCGTGCGGCGATCGGCGCCGGCAGGCCTGCGGGCGCGGACATGCCCATCCAGTTGGTCGCCACCAGTTCAGGCATGCCGCCTTCTGCGGTCGTGGGCACATCGGGCGCCATCGGGCTGCGCACGCGGCTGCTGACCACGATGCCGCGCAGGCGGCCGCTGCGGATGTGTTCGACGTTTTGCGGCAGCGTGTCGAAGGCGAGCGGCACCGAACCACCCAGCAAATCCGCCAGCATCGGCGCGCTGCCGCGATAGGGCACATGCGTCAGCGTGGTGCCGGATTGGCGCATGTACATCTCGCCCAGCACATGCCCGACAGAGCCCGCACCGGAACTGCCGAAACCTGGCGGCGCGGATTGCGCGCGCACCCAGGCGGTGAATTCGGGCAGCGTTGTCGCAGGCACGCGCGTGGGGTTCACCACCAGCACCGTCGGTGCGGAACCGATATACGCCACATGCGAAAAGCCCGTGACCGGATCATAGCCAGGCGCGCGGTAGAGCGGCGGCGAATTCACGATGGGCGCGCTGTTGGAGAGCATCCAGGTGTAGCCATCCGCGGGCTGTTCCGCGACGTGCCGCGCGGCCAGCGTTCCGCCCGCGCCCGGGCGATTATCCACGATGAAGCGCTGGTTGAAGGCCGCGCTGTAATGCTCCGCCAGCACGCGCGCGACGATGTCCGACGAGCCGCCTGGGGGAAAGGTCACAACGATGCGCACGGGCCGCGTGGGCCATTGCGCCTGCGCCTGCACAACCCCAGGGCAGGCCAGTGCCCCGAGCAGCGGCAGATGACGGCGAAACATGGTGCTCTCCTTCCTTTTCGGATGTGCCTAGCAAGCGGCGTGCCGCATCAGGCTGCCCCATGCGGCGGGTGGGCGCGTGGTGATGCGGGCGGCGCGCAGCGCGGCCAAAACGCCGAGAGCGGTCGCGTCCCAGAAGGGGATGCCGGTGTCGTTTTCCACGGCGGCGCAGATGGGCGCGGCGGCGTAGTTGGTGCACCAGGCGAGCAGCACGTCGGGCTTGGCGCGTGCGACATCGCGCGCCTGTTCGGCGATGCGCGCGAAAGGCACCGAGGCGTAGGAGAGGTTATCGGTCAGCCCGAGATGCGATTCCGCGACGACCTGCCAGCCCTGCGTCGCCAGTCGCGCCGACAGCTTCGCCTGGTAGGCGGCGGCATA
>JAAFHD010000003.1:0-1026 GCA_013298245.1 Alphaproteobacteria bacterium | reverse complement strand
GCGTGACCAGGCCGATGCGCGTGAAGCCATGCGCCGCCATCAGCCGTTGCAGCATCAGGCCCGATGTGTCCGCGGGAATGCCGGTTTCGGCAGTGATGCGCGCGGCGAGTTCGGCGTCGTGTTGCAACCCGATCGCGCCGCCCTTGCTGCCGTTCCACACAATCGCTGCGGGCTTGGCGTGCGACAGCAAGCGCGCGGCCGAGAGCATGCTCTCCATGTCATAGCTTTCGGGGAACATGTCCTGCGTGCCATGCACCGGGAGGCGGCTGAACAGCGGCGCCACATCTTGCATCTCGCGCAGCATGGCGATGGTCGTGCGCTCCACCACCGTATTGCCCGACGGCGTGATGGTGGCGATGGCAATCGGGTTTTCGTGCATCAGCATGGCGCGATGCTGGCCCGCGCGACGAGACCAGGGCAATATGCGCGTATGGAATCCCGAGCGAATGTCTTGGTTGTCGGCGCCGGCATCATGGGGCTGTGCACGGCGTTTGCGCTGCGTGCGCAGGGCGCGCAGGTGCGCGTGCTGGATGCGGTGGCCGCGCCCAATCCGCGTGGTGCGTCGGCGGATCATCACCGGCTGATCCGCCATGCCTATGGTGCGCAGCATGGGTATATGCGGATGGTGGATGACGCCTATGCGGCGTGGTCGCGCATCTTCGCCGCGTTGGGCGAAGCGCCCTATGTCGAGACGGGCGTGCTGGCGCTGGATGAGGGCGCGGATGCCTGGCTGCCGGCCAGCCGCGCGGCGATGCGTGGACATGGCCTAATCGTCGATGATCTGCGCGCCGGCGACCTGCCCACGCGCTTTCCCTGGATCAGCGATGCCGGCGTGCGCGACGCCTTCTTCTGCGCGCGTGGCGGCGCGCTGCTGGCCGGGCGTATCGTGGAATTGCTGGCGGCGCATATCGGCCCACGTGTCGCGCGCGTGACCGCGGTGCATGATGGCGCCGTCACGCTGGAGGATGGCACGCGCGAGACTGCGGACATGGTGGTGGTCGCCGCCGGCCCCTGGGCGCCGCGTTT
>JAAFHD010000299.1 GCA_013298245.1 Alphaproteobacteria bacterium | reverse complement strand
TCACGCGCTCCACTTCCTGCGGATTCCACTTCGCCACTTCGGCGCGGATTTCATCCATGCCGTGCACGCGCTGGCGGATGAATTCCCGGTCTTCCCAACCATTCTGGAAGATGTGCCACAGCATGCCCCACACAATGGGGATATCAGTCCCTGGGCGGATCCGCACATAATCCGTCGCGTGCGCGGCCGTGCGCGTATAGCGCGGGTCGATCACGATCAGATTGGCGCGGTTCTGTTCCTTGCCGGCCAGCACGTGCTGCAGCGAAACAGGGTGCGCTTCCGCCGGATTCCCGCCCATGATGATCATGGTCTTGGAATTGCGGATGTCATTGTAGCTGTTGGTCTGCGCGCCGTAGCCCCAGGTGTTCGCAACACCCGCAACCGTGGTGGAGTGGCAGATACGCGCCTGGTGGTCGACGTTGTTCGTCCCCCACATCGCGGCGAATTTGCGATACAGATACGCACCCTCGTTGCTGAACTTGGCACTGCCCAGCCAGAAGATGGAATCCGAACCCGACCGGCCACGAATATCCATCATGCGGTCGGCGATTTCCGTCATCGCCGTGTCCCAGTCCATGCGGCGCCACTGCCCGCCGACCAGCTTCATGGGGAATTTCAGCCGGCGCTCACCGCCCACCAATTCCCGCACCGATGCGCCCTTGGCGCAATGCGTGCCGCGGTTGATCGGGCTTTCCCAGGCCGGTTCCTGCCCGACCCACACGCCGTTCTGCACTTCCGCAATCACGGTGCAGCCCACCGAGCAATGCGTGCAGATGTTCTTCACCCGCGTGACGGGCTGCGCGTGGTTGATCACGCCCATCGCCGACCCAGGTGCCGCGGCTTCGGCCATGCGCGGCCCCAGTGCGGACATCGCGGCCAGGCCGGCGCCGGCCACACCCGCCTGCTTCAGGAAATGCCGGCGATCCAGACCGCCCGAGGACAGGCCCTGATAGACGGATGCCAGGCGCTGCTTCGCGGCCTTTCCGTCACTGCGCTTGATCAACATGTTTCGCGTCCCTCAGTAGCGGTTCGTGCGATAGAAAGCCTGCACATGCGGGCTGTTCGGCTGGTAGCGGGCGGCGGTGCGGCGCGCCTCGTTTTCCTTGCGGGCATCGCGTGACGGCACGGCGTCGGCGCGCTGCGCCAGCGCGGGGGCCGCGGCTGTTGCGGCGGCGGCAGCGGTGCCAAGGCCGATGGCCTTCAGCAAACCGCGACGTTCGTTTTTCTCGGTCATGGCGTGTGCCTCCTGGTTATTCCGGCAGCGCGGCGGCTGCGGTTTCGATGTCGAGCACGACGCGGCCAAAGCCGCCCAATGCGCGATAGAATGCGGATGTCTCACTGGCCATCAGGTCGGCGAAAAGCCGGCCGGCCCAGGGCTCGATATGCTTCTGGTAGAATTGCGTCGCGCCAAAACCATCCTGCGTGGGTGCGATGCGGCCCAGCAGCAGTGCTGCCATTGTTTCACACAAGAAAGCGAGGTGGTCTTCGGGTTCATGCACGCCAGCGCGGCGCGTGACGCCAAGGCCCTTCAAGGATACGCGCAATTCCGCCAGCGGCCGTTCGTGCAGGAATCCGGTCAAGTAATAGCTGGCATAGGGCAGGATTTCGCCGCGCCCCACACCCACGAACAGGTTGAAAAATTCGGTCTCCAGCGCGGCCGGGTCGGTGGCCCGCGCGGCGGCGGCCAGCGCGCCGGTGGCGGCCCCCAAGGCGGTTTCACCACCTGGCAAGGCCGCGACCTGGCCCAACAGATCAGCCTGCGGTTCGGCCGCCAGCAAGGCGCCCAGCAGCGCAAAGGCGCCAGCACGGTTCGCGGTCAGCGCGTCAATCGCGGGCGCTGCCTCGGCGGCGGGTGCGCTGAACAGATCGGGGCGCAGCAGATGGCGCGCGATACCCGTCGCGGCCTCGATCTCCGGCGCGCGTTCGGCCGGGATGCCGTGCTGTTTCCAATGGAATACCGTGCGGCGAGATACGCCCAGCCTTTGCTGGAACGCATCTATCCCCCCGGCGGCTTCCACGGCGCGTTCAATCGCGCCTTGTGATCCCTGCATATCCACGCCCAAAGCTAGTGCAAATTGATTGCACCCCGGTCAATGCCGTTACGTTAACATGGACGAAAGTTTATATGTAATGGTTGACGTCACGCCTGCGTCACGTTTCAGGCCGGCAACGCACCGCCGTGGCGCCGGCGGGGCGGCGGCAGGGATTCGGGTTCCTCCACCACCTCTGGCGTGGGCGTGGGCGGCGGGTCATTGGCCAGGCGAAGCGGCTCGGCGGGCGGTGGTGCTTCGATGGCCGGGGCGGGCGGGGCCGCACCTGGCGGCAGGAAGGCTGGCGCCTCAGCGCCCTCCAGCGAATCGGCGATCTTCTCGATGTGGCCGATGGCCTGCGCGACCATCTTCGCGATATCCCCGCCCAAGGTCAGCGCGAAGCCAGGCACGCCATCCGGCGCGTTGAAATCCCAGGCATAGTCGGCGGGGCCGACGAAATCACGGATGCCATTGTCCAGCGACCAGGCGCGGCGCAGCGCGGCTTTCTTCAAATCCTCCGGCACGCCGCGCTTGAGGAAAGCAGTGAAGTCGGTGGATTCGGTCGCCGTCTCCAGGTCCGGCAGGGTCGAGACGTCGAACTCCTCCTCCGGTTCGGGCAGCGCCTCCGCCACCGGTTCGGGCAGCGCTTCGACCACGGGTTCCACGACAGGTTCGGCCAGCACCTCGCCCCGCTTCACCTTCGACCAGCGCGAGAGAAAGCCGTCACTCATCATCCATCTCCACGCGCGAGCGGCGGCCCAACGCATCAGGGTCCGCGCGGTCGCGCTTGCGCTTGTAGTGCTGCTGTTCCTGGTGGTGCGCCGCGATGAAGGCCTGGATGGCATCGGCCACCGGCGCGGGCATGGGCAGCGATTCCATCAGGTAGTTGCCGCTATCGGCGAACAGATGCGCCTCGCCCGGGTCGGCGGTGACCAGTTGCAACGCCATGCCGGGTGGTGTGTCCGTGGGGCGCAGCACGGCCCAGATGCGCGGCGCCGCGGCGTCCATATTGTGTTTGAGGTTGCTGGTCTCGGTGCGGAACAGTTTGATCTCGGCCGTGCCCGCGAAGAACAGCGTGCGCGGCCCGTCCTGGCGCAGCACGGTCCAGTCTGGCATCTCGGGCATGTCCAGCACGATTTCGGTGATGGCCCAGACGGCATCGGCCCATGCGTTCATCGCCGGCTTGCGCTCGGCCAGCACGCCCACGGCAATCGAGGCCAGCGGCAACACCGTCATGACAAGGGCAACCCGGTGACCAGGTTCTGCGGTTTCATCCGCACCACCTGCGCCACATCCATCGCCAATGCCAGATAAACCGGCTTGCCGCGCATGCGGGGGATGATGCGCGTGTCGTCGCCCATCTCCATCACGCCCAGCCACAGGATGCGCGCCAATTCCGCCTGTTTGATCTTCTTGCCGTCCCACAACCCGTTGGCGATGCGCGTGGCTTCCGCGTCCAGGCCGACATGCCAGGTCCAGTTCTTGTCCTCGATCACCGGCACATGGCGGATGGTGACGGACAGGCCCAGCACATGGCGCAGCAGGGCTGCGATGGCAGTGCCCAGCGCGGTCGCGCCCTCGCGCTTCTCGGCGATATCCAGCGCGAAATCATGTGCATCCGACCGCGCCCAATAGAGATGCGCCTTGTCCTCGCCAATCACGTCCAACTCCACCTCGCGCGGCGGCGCGCCGGCTTCGGTCAGCATGCGGCCCAGCGGTCCCAGGTCGCCGTCCTCGGCGCGCGTGTCCACGATTTCCTGGTCGGCCAGCAGCGTCGCACCCTGCGTGATCGCGGCGCGTTGCGGGCGGAACAGGCATTCGGCGGCGCGCAGCACCACGGGGTCGGACACGCCATTCAAGGCCGCGCGCACGACCAGCTGCGTCAACATCTGGATGAAGATCGGCGGGATGCCGGCCACACCCTCGCGGAACAGCGCGACCCAGGCGGCTTCCAGCGTGGGGTGGGCCGCGACGCGGTCGCGGAAACCCAGAAAAACCTGCCAGTTTTCGGCCGCATCAGCGTCGGCCAGCGCGGTGGGATCGGCCACCGCAAACGGGTCCGCCATCAGTGCCGCATGCAGCGCGCGTTCGGCGTCGCAAGCCTCGGGCGGCGGCACCAGTTCCGGCCGCGCGAGGAAGGCGCGCCACAAATCCGGCGTGGCGCGCAGCCGGCCATCATCATCCAGGTCGCACAAATGGTGGCCCGCCGCGATCCAGAAATCGCCAGGTGCAAGTGCGGTGCTCATAGCTTCGTCAGATCCACTTCTTCGACGACGTCTTCGCCATCCACCTGCACCACGCCGAAAACGGGCAGCGCGTTGAAGCTGCGATGCTCCTGCGCGCGCAGATGCAGCGTGCGGAAACGTTCGCGGATGTCGCCGTCTTCCAGGCGGCGTTCCAGGGCCAGCGCGGTGCCTGGCGCGTGCTCGGCGCACAACGATTCGGCGAAGGCGATTTCTTCCTCGGCGGCCGCGCGCGCGGCGGCAT
The DNA here is from genome assembly GCA_013298245.1 of Alphaproteobacteria bacterium. GTDB lineage: Bacteria > Pseudomonadota > Alphaproteobacteria > Acetobacterales > Acetobacteraceae > Rhodovarius. Next base: position 294 of record JAAFHD010000299.1, on the reverse strand, counting down.
CATCGGGCGCGCCATGTTCGGCCAGGATATGCGCGGCCAGCGCATCGCAAGCGTCGCGCCGGTCAGCGAAGGACGCCTGCGCGACTTCCACCAAGGTGGACCAGCCGAAGCTGCCCAACCCCAGAAACCCCGCGCGAAACGCCTGGCGGCGCTTGCCGGTCAGCGTGTCATCGCTGTCGTCCCAGAACACGAAGGCGCCAGGGATCGCCCATTCGCCAGGCTCGGCCGCACGCGGAAACACCAACGTGTCCGATGCATCCAGACGCAATGTGCGCGGCAGTTTCGTCATGGCGC
>JAAFHD010000298.1 GCA_013298245.1 Alphaproteobacteria bacterium | reverse complement strand
GCCTTGGCCAGGTCATAGCCCGCGCGGTGCAGCATGATCGCGGAGAGATGATCGGCCTCCCGTTCCTGGTCGCGGGAAAAGGCGCGGTTGGCGATATCGCGGCCCAGGCCCTCGGCGCTGCGGGTGATGCGTGCGCCACCCTGCCCGCGGAAGCCGATGCCAACACTGGCCAGCGCGATCACCGCGGCCGCACCCATCACGGCGCCCACGGCACCGCCAACATCCATGTTGGACCGGTCATTCGCCAAATGGTTGGCGGCGTGGTGTGCCATTTCATGGCCGACGACGAGTGCCACCTCATCCTCGCTGCGCGCCATTTCCACGACACCGGCGTTGATCGTGATGTTGCCGGCACCCGATGCGCTGGCGTTGATCTCGCGGGAGCGCGAAATCCGCAGCAGCCAATCGCACTGCCCCTGCCCGATCTGGCCGCACACCGCATGTGCGTGTGGGTAAAGCCGCGCATGCACACGCCGGACGATCGCGCCCACATCGGTGTTGGACATGCTGCGCCGCATGGGCATGTCGCGCCCCGCGATCTCGCCCTGCGCTTCGCTGATGGCGCTGCGCGGCGCGGTGGGCAGGTCATGGATGGTGCCAGCGCAGCCGCAGAGCATGGCGGTGCCGCCGAGAGCAAAAAGACGCCTGGTGGGCATTGGTTGCGATCCCGGATTGTTTGCGCGCGTAAATCAAGTTTTCGCGCGCAATGCAACCGGAAATTGCGGATTATGTGGTCTCCACCACCGGTTCCATGGCCAGGGCCAGGGCCAGCGCCTCCAGCCGCCGCAACACGGATTCGCCGGCGAAGACGCCAGTGGCCTCGCGCAACTGCAAGACCAGGCGGCGGCCATCGGGGCGCAGCGCGGTGCCGGCCAGCAGCCCGGGCACGCCGCCAGAGAGCGTGAAGGCCAGGCGCAACGCGGCGCCCAGGGTTTCGGCGCGGCGCACGGCGCTGGCGTTCAGCAGCGTGCGCGCGGGTGTCAGGAAGGCGGCGGCCGGTTCCGCTTCGTATCGCAGCGCCACGGTCAGCGCGAGGAAGGCGCGCATGTGATGATCCAACCCCACGCCATGCAGGCGGAGCACGCGGAAAAACGCCTGTTCGGCGCGGTATTCCGGGTGGTCATGGCTGCCGATATCCGAGATGCGCGCGGCGGCCGATTGCAGTGTCGCATCGGCCAGCGTTTCGGTCAGTTCCAGCGGTGCGAGCCAGGCTTCCAGGGCGGCCGGGAATTCGGCGTTGCGGCCGAAGGCGTGCGCGAGTTCCTCAGCCGCCGAAAGCACCGGGTCGGCGGCGCGCACGCTGGGTGCGAGCATGCGCGCATACCAGCCCTCGCGCAGGCCATTGGCGCTGAAGACGGCGCGCGCGGCGTTGGTGGTGCGCAGCAGGCGGCGCAGCACGGTGGCCGCGAAGGGCAGATCGCCCAGGCGCTTGGCGGGGGCGGCGGGCATGCGTTCCAGCGCGCGGCGCGGCGCGGACATGACCACGGCGGAGAGGTCGCGCGCTTCCTCCCGACGGATGGCGTAGTGGTGCACGATCGCGAGTGGATAGCCGGTCTGCGCCATGTGTATCCGCGCGATGGCGCGGAAGGTGCCGCCCACCGGGAACAGGTCACCGCCGCGCACATCGCGCAGCCATGGCACGGTGGCGAATTCCTTTTCCACGATGGCGCGCGCGCGGGCGATGTCGCCGCCGGCGCGTTCGGCCAGGCGGATGGTGCCGATGGGCAGCGACGCCGCATCCAGCATGCGGCCCTGTTCCAGGCGCACCAGTTCCAGCGAGCCGCCGCCGAGATCGGCCAGCACGCCATCCGCGGCGTCGAAGCCCAGCAACAACCCGTCGGCGGAGAGGCGCGCTTCGGCCTCGCCGGACAGCACTTCGACCGGGGTGTTGGGCATGGCCTGCTGCATGGCGCGGATGAAGTCGGCGCCGTTGGTGGCGTCGCGCACGGCCGCCGTGGCCAGCACCTGCAAGGGGTCCGCGTGCATGCCGCGCGCGATGGCGTGGTAGCGGCGCAGCACTGTCAGCGCCTGCGCCACCGCTTCGTCGTTGAGGCGGCCGGTCGCGGTCAGGCCGCGGCCCAGACCCAGCACCGCCTTTTCGTTGAAGATCGCCTGCGGGTTGCGCGAATGGCCTTCGAAGACTACCAGGCGCACCGAATTCGAACCCAGATCCACCACGCCGGAACGCGGCGCGTGCCGCCCATCAATCATGCGTCACGCGGTCCTGGCGGGGGCGGCGGGCGGCGCGCACCGGGCGTTCCAGCGCGCTGCCGCGACCGGAGAGGGAGGGGTTGGTCATGAAATACTCATGCGCGGAAAATGGCTGTGGGCCTGGGTTGCGGCGGTGCCATTGGCCATCGGCGGAGAGGTCCCAGCTCTGCGCGTCGTCCTTCAGGTTCACCACCATGACCTGGTCCAGCACCTGCGCGTGGACCGTGGGGTTTTCGATCGGCACCAGGGATTCGACGCGCCAATCCATGTTGCGCGCCATCCAGTCGGCCGAGGAAATGAACACCCGCGCGCGGCGGCTGGGCATCTTGTGGCCAGAGCCGAAGGCGCAGATGCGCGTGTGTTCCAGGAAGCGGCCGACGATGGATTTGACGCGGATATTGTCGGACATGCCGGGCACGCCGGGGCGCAGGCAGCAGATGCCGCGGATGACGCATTCGACGCGCACGCCGGCGCGGGAGGCGGCATAGAGCGCGTCGATCAGCGTTTCATCCACCAGCGAATTCATCTTCAGCCAGATGGTGCCGGGGCGGCCGGCCTGCACATGCGCGATTTCCTGTTCGATCAGGCCGAGCAGGGTTTCGCGCGTGGTGAGTGGCGAGAAAGCCAGGCGTTCCATGGCTTCGGGCTTGGCGTAGCCGGTCATGTAGTTGAACATTTTCGCGGCGTCGCGCGTGAGTGCCGCATCGGCGGTGAAGAAGGACAAATCCGTGTAAATGCGCGCGGTGATCGGGTGGTAGTTGCCGGTGCCGAAATGCGCGTAGCTGCGGAAGCCATCCCCCTCTCGGCGCACCACCAGTGACACCTTCGCGTGGGTTTTGAATTCGACGAAGCCATAGACGACCTGCACGCCGGCGGCTTCCAATTCGCGCGCCAAGGCGATGTTGCGTTCTTCGTCGAAGCGCGCCTTCAGCTCGACCATGGCGGTGACGGATTTGCCGGCTTCGGCGGCTTCGATCAGCGCGCGCGCGATGGGGCTGTCGCGGCTGGTGCGGTAGAGGGTTTGCTTGATCGCAACCACCGCCGGGTCACGCGCCGCCTGGCGTAGGAACTGCACCACCACATCGAAGGATTCGTAGGGGTGATGGACCACGATATCCTTCGCACGGATCGCGGCGAAACAGTCGCCGCCGAAATCCAGGATGCGTTCGGGGAAGCGCGGGGTGTAGGGCGTGAAGAGCAGATCGGGGCGGTCGGGGACGATCAGTGCCGTCAGGTCGGTGACACCGAGAAGGCCATCGACGCGGAAGGTGGCGGCGGGGTCGGCGTCCAGTTCCTCAGCGACGAAGGCGGTCATGTCGGCGGGCATGCGCGCATCGACGGCCAGGCGGATCGCGCGGCCGCGGCGGCGGCGCTTCAGCGCGGTTTCGTAGGAGCGGACCAGGTCTTCGGCCTCTTCCTCGAATTCCACATCGGTGTCGCGGATCAGGCGGAACAGGCCGCGTTCGGCGGGAATGAAACCGGGGAAGAGACGGTGCAGGAAAAGCCCTGCCGTGTCCTCCAGGGAGATGAAGCGGATGCGCGCGCGGTCATCGGCCGGCAGGCGGATGAAGCGGTCGATCTGGGTCGGCAGCGGGACGAGTGCGCGCATCATGCCGCCGTCTTCCTCGCGCACCAGTTTCAGCGCCATGCACAGCGAGAGGTTGGGCAGGAAGGGGAAGGGGTGCGCGGGGTCCACCGCCAACGGTGTCAGCACCGGGAAGATGCGGTCCAGGAAGTGCTGTTCCAGCCAACGCAGATCGGCGGCGGACAGTTCCTCCGCTTCGGCGACATGCAGGCCAGCGGCGGACAGCAACGCGCGCAATTCGCGCCAGGCCACCTGCTGCTGTTCGATCAGGCCTTGGCTGTCGGCGTGGATGTTCACCAACTGCTGCGCGGGCGTCAGGCCATCATGGCTGAGGCTGCCCACGCCGGCGCGCGCCTGGCCCACCAGGCCGGCCACGCGCACCGAATAGAATTCATCCAGGTTGGAGCCGGAGATGGCCACGAACCGCAGCCGTTCCAGCAGCGGGTGGTGCGGGTTGGCCGCTTCCTCCAGCACGCGCGTGTTGAAGTCCAGCCAGGAGATTTCCCGGTTGATGAAGCGCGGCAGGGCCGCTGTGTCTGGCGTGACCGTATCAGGCATGGCGCGAAGCTTAGACCAAGCCTGTATCGGGTGGCACCTCGTCCGCGGAAATGTCACGCAGCAGAGATTGCAGGGTGGTCTGGTTGAGTTTTCCGGCGGCGAGCGATGCCGCATCCAGCCGCGCGACAAAGCCCGCAATGGCCGCGGCGTGGCGCGGCAGTTGGGTGATGATGCGCGCTTGCCAATCGGGGCGCAGCGCGATCTGGCGGTCGGCAAGCAGCTTGGCCAGAAGGGCGCCCAGCAAGGCATCGCCTGGTTCTTCGACGGGCACTGCGGTGGTGGCGCGCAGGCGGCTCAGCAGGTCCGGCAGCGTGACCGGCCAACGCGCGGGCGGGTCGCGCGCGACGAGCAGCAAGGGCAGGCGGGATTCGCGCGCGGCATTCATCGCGTGCAGCAGCGCGGTGGGTTCGGGGGCTGCATCGGCGTTGTCGATCACCCAGCCGGTGCGCGGCAATTCCGGCAGGCCAGAGAGC
>JAAFHD010000297.1 GCA_013298245.1 Alphaproteobacteria bacterium | reverse complement strand
CGCCTCCGGCCAGTTCTCCAGCTGGCAGCCCTGCATCGGCACCATCACCGCGGCCCCCCCTTCTGACCTCGGCGACCTTTGCGGATGGTACCCTTCGCACGGACCCGGGGCACGGGCTGTGCGAGATGCCGGCTGCTCCGGCGGAGCCCGGAGATGGCCTGGCCCAATCGATTGGCCGCCTCGCGTGTGCTGAAGCGCCGATAGAAGCGCAGCGCCGTCACGAAGGTGGAGTGCCCCAGAAGAGCACGCACATCATCGATGGCGTTCGGATTGGCCTCCAGGATCAGGGCGCCAGCGATCGCCCGAAAGGCGTGGGGGTTGATCCTGATGCCGAGGTATTGGCTGATCGTCTCGGTGATGGCGGTCCCCAGGCCGGTGATGGCGCGGGGCAGATCCGCGGACACCTCCCCCGGAAAGAGCCAGATCCCATTGGCGTAGGGGAGCAGCGGACGGAACTGCTCGAGATACTCGTGCAACAGCGCCAAGCTCTCAGGCTGCAGCGGTACTTGCAGGCCGCGACCGGTCTTGGAGCTCCGCTCCAGATGCAGCGTGCCGGCGGCTCGTCCCTTGCCGGGCGGCGTCAGGCGCAGTTCCTGGCCCAGGCGGAGGTGGCCGAGATCGTTCACGCGCAGCGGCGCGTGCAGTTCGATCTCGATCGCAATGGCGATGCCGGCGAGCCAGGCTGCCTTTTTGGGCTGGGGCGCGTGGTCGATGCCCTTGTGGGTCCAGCCATTGCGCAGCCTATATGCCTGCTGCATGAGCCGGCGCGGCAGATGCAGCAACATGGCGCGCGTGCGGATGTCATCGAGTGCCGCGAGGATGCGCTCGTAGCGGTCGATGAGGCCATCGGGCTGGGCCTTGAGTTCGAGGCGATCCAGGAAGGCCTTGAGTTGCTGGCGCTCATCGGCGCTGATCTGCAGGTAGTTCGCGACCGAGAAGACCGTCGCCACGACGGTCATCAGATGAGCGTCGATTTTCTTGTCGGCGAGCAGGCCCTTGCGCGCCATGTGCCACCTGAAGCTGGCCTTGAGGATATCGAGATCGAGCAAGCAGCGCAGCTGGTTCAGCCGTTCCATGGGGATGCCGCCCTCATGGGCGCCCTGCAGGAGGATGCGGACGCCGTGCCGCCGCGAGGCGACAGTCGCGGGGCTGACCGGGCGGCGATTGGTAGCAGGCTTGTCGTCAAAGATATCGGGCGGGGCCGCGATCGCGGCCAAATAGGTCTCTGCCTCCTCGCTGAGCGGGGCAGGGTACGCGTCGAGAGGCAGCGACAGCTGCGCCGGCTTGGGATTGACCAGCCCCGCCTGCGGCCAGCCCGGGATATCCTGCACGGCACGCCGCCACACGCTGATGAGCCGGCGAGCGTGGCTGACCTGTTTGCTGCCGCCGCGGGTGGCCTCTCGGTGCTTGAGGAACGCATCGAGATGCGTCTGGTTCACCATGGCGGGCCTGATGTTCCCCTGCGCCAACCATTGCACGAAGGCGCGCACCCGCTCGAATTCACGCATTGGCGGGAGTTGCTCCAGCAATGCGAGCCAAGCCGGGTCCTGGACCGAGGCGCGCTGGGCAGGCCTTGCCAGCAACCCGAAGTGCCGCAGCGCGCCGCGCAGTCCAGCACGGTAATTGGCCATGCTGCCCGCGGACAGGCCGAGTGCCGCGGGGGCATCGCTCTCCATCAGCGCGATGCTCTCGCGCGAATTCAGGGCGATGGTTTCCGCGGGGCGGTCATGCAGCCTGGCGAGAGTGCTCAGTGCGACGCGCCACTGCCGGCGATAGCCGGGGGTGATGGTGCTGTCCGTGGCGACGCGCTGCAGCGCCTCTGCGATGGTGCGTGGAATGGGCTGGTTCAAGGTCATTCTCCTGATGTGGGAAGAAGGCGGAAATTTGTGAAGGTGATCGCTGTAAGAATTATCAGGTCTAATCGCGACCATGATCAAACAACGAGGCTAGAAGACTGACATCACGATTGATTGGTATTGACACCAAACATGAGCGTTTCAACGTCGCTCAACCGATACATTCGGCGACCCCTGATGCGGATCGGCTTGAGGACTTCCGCCCGCTCCCAATTGGCCAATGTGCGCAGCGTCCGCCCCATGATCGCGGCGACCTCGGCCGCGGCCAGCATCCGCTCCTGCGGCGACGAGTGATCATTCGCCGCATCGGTAGCGGTGCCCTGATCGGTGCCCGTGGTGTCGATGATCGGCAGCCCCGCGCGGGGGCGCCCCTGAACCGGGGCAGGCTGGCCCATGAGCATGGAACGCATGGGGACCCTGCCGCGCCTCATGCGCCGCGCTCCTGCCGGGTGACCGCGGCCCGAAACGCCTCGGCTGCCGCTTGGCGCGCCATGGCCCGGATCAGGCGCATCAGCGCCTCCGGCGCAGCCTGAGGATCAGGGCTGTCGGCCGTTGATTCTGCGCGCGAAGAGGGCGGACAAAGGTCGTGCATTGACGACCGTCCCTGTAAGGCCCGGCTCCCAGCTCACGCCAATGGAAGCCGGTGCAACAACGGGCGAGTTTCTCCGCTGGCTGGGCGGCCAGGTCGATCAGTTGCCTCGCTGTTGAGCCTGTCGATGCGATTCCACCTGCGCCCGCAGCGCACGCTCGAAGGTGGTTGGCGCGATCCAATCAGGCCCACCGGGCGCCACTTGCGCGGCTGCCAGCTGCAATAGCCCCATCCCGAACACCACGAACCCCGATCGATTACGGCTCAGAGTGGGCGCACGCTCGTGATGCCGCAGCCAGATCGCCAACACGCCCTCCGCACCATAGGCGACGGGATCCGGCACCTCCGCCCGGCCGGGCGGCCGCATCGCGATCTCGCGCAGCAGTCGATCCGTATTGGCCTGGAGCCGCTCCAGCGACGCGGCCAGCGCCGGCGCCACCTCGAGGTGTGGGGCTTTGTGCAACGCGGTGGACAAGCGCCGGACGGATGTTCGCGTGGTGGTGAGGCTGCGTTGCCAGGCCTTACCGGTCAGATGGCCGTCATAGCCACGCATGTATTGGGCGACCCGCTCCACCCAGCCAGTAGCCAGTTTGCACACGCGTGCGTCCAAGAACCCTGCCTCGGTGCAAAGCTGGTCGATGCGCGTGGCCAGCTGCGCACGCCCAGTTTCAATGCTTGCCGCCTTTGGTGCTGCCAGCGCTTGCAGCGGCACTCCCACCGCCAAATCCAGAAAGGCCTCCAGGTCGTCCAGCAAGCAGGCTGCATCCTGCAGTGCATGCAGCCTCGTGGGCCTGGCAGCGCCGAGCGCAGGTACCACCTCGGGGCACTCCGCCAGCTTTGGCGTGCCAGGCAGCCGCATCATTGCCGCCAGCAGGCTGGCGTCCATGCCTTGCAGCTTATTGAGCAAAGCGCGCGCTGCCTTGATCGCGGAGTCGTGTGCCTGCTGCTGGTCACGCGACATCGCGCCCGCTCGCGCCGGACCTGCGTCAGGGAATGTCACAGCAGTTTTGCCCATGAGATCAGATCCATCTGCTCGGAAACGGCCAGCAACAGCAGGATCGACCGGAATCGCCGACACCTCGTTGGAATATCTCAGCCGTGAAGCGCGCCACAAGCAGTTCGCCGCAACGACAAAGAGCCCCCACCCGCGCGGGCGGGTGGGGGCTTAATGCTTGCGTCACTCGTTCAGGCCAAAGGCTTGGCGCTGCAACTGCCGCACCGACGCCTCCAGCAGGGTAACTGCCGCCTGGGTCCGGGTGACGGCATCATCCAGGCTCGCATTGGCGCGAGCCCAACGCTGCGCCACGTGGCCATGGCTGACCGGCAGCAAGGCGATCTCAGCAACCTCCGTGTGGAGGCCACAGCGTGCACGCTCCAGCGCCAACATGGCGCCGCGTAGGATCGCCAAGTCCAACTCGGTCGCCTCGATCGGCGTAAAGGCATGCGCGTGCGAACGCGCAGACCCATCATCATGGGGCATGGTACTCTCCTAATTGTGGGGAATGTCAGTCAAAAATTGGCTGACTGAGATATTATACTAAAATATTTGCAAAATAACAACCGAATTAATCAGACGACGATTGTTGCTGTGTATTCGATTATTGTTTGCCAAATTCGGATATATGTAATCACGCAGAAAGGCCCCGCCGATTAATCGGCGGGGCCCATGCTCAGGTCTCAGGCTTGGTGGTCTTGTCATGTGCGCGGATGACAGCGCAAGCCAGCCGCAACTCATGCGCCAGCCGCTGCTGAAGAAGCTCGGCAGACTGCACCGCATCGGCCAGAAACGCGCTAGCCTGCCGCCACGACGTCGCCATCGTATGAAGCGTCGCGCCCGGCTCACGCAGTGAACGTTCACACTCAGACGCGTGAAGCCGCGCCAACATGCCGAGCCGCCGCGTGAGCTCAAGAAGCTCCTCGCTCGACCGGATCAAATCATCAGTATCGATGCGCGACCGCGCACCGACAGCCACAGGGCTGCCTGTCATCGTAGTATCTCCATGTTGTGGGGGTGTCTGATGATATATCAGACAGGCCAATTATACACATTAATACACATTAAATCAACAGTTTGAATAAATATAATCGTAATATTTGCAGATATTGTGGGCGCATGCGCCAAATGTCGATATTGTTCGGAAGAAAATACAGATCATCATCCGGGCTGCGGTTTCCTACATTCCCCGGCGCGGCACCCCATCTCACATCCGCCGCTGCCCGCCGGCGCCGATCCTTCGCGGGGCCTGATCATCACGCTGGCCAAAAGCCGCCCAATCCATCACCATGAATGCGCTGACATCATCAGCCCGCCCAGTATCCCTGCTCAGGACACCCATGCTTACCGGCGAACTCCGCAACCAAATCGACAGCATCTGGAACAGCTTCTG
>JAAFHD010000296.1 GCA_013298245.1 Alphaproteobacteria bacterium | reverse complement strand
CTGACGGGGTGGAAGGTCGGCTATGTCACCTGTGATGCGTCGCTGCAGCCCAACGTGGCCAAGGCGCACCAGAACCTGACCTTCACCACGCCACCCAACCTGCAACGCGGCGTGGCGGTGGGGCTCGCCAAGCCCAACGCCTATTTCGACGAATTCGCCGCCAACCTGCAGGCCAAGCGCGATGTGCTGGATGCCGGCCTGAAGCGCCTGGGTTTCGGCGTGCTGGAAACCCGCGGCAGCTATTTCATCACGACCGACGTGCGGCCCCTGGGCTGGCAGGGCGATGACATGGCCTTCTGCCGCGCCATCACCGAACAGGCGAAAGTGACCGCCATTCCCAACAGCGCCTTCTATGCTGGGGCCAACCCGCCCAACCACTATGTGCGCTTCGCCTTCTGCAAGAACGAAGCCGTGCTGGAGGAAGCGCTGCGCCGGCTGGAAGCCTGGATTTCCAGCGGCGGCGCCAAGGCGGGGTGAAGCGCGCGGGACATCCCCGCGCACACACCGAGGAGTTCCGCCATGCATCGTCTGTCATTTGCAACCCTGGCCGTGCTGTCCGTCGCCGCCTGCGCGCCGCGGCCGCAACCCGTCGTCATGCTGCCCGCGCCGCCGCCCGGCCCGCCCCGCGTGGTCGAGGTGCTGCCGCCCGCCCAGCCCTTCGCCGGCCTTCGGCTGCCGCCGCAATCCGGGGACCGCGCCTATGGCGGCGGCGGCGTCGTGCTGGAACACCGCGACGGGATGACGCGCCCGATGCCGTGAAGCCGCCGCGCCCTGGCCAGCGCCGCGCCGCATGATAGGCTGCCGCCCGGAGGAACCGGCATGCCAGACAGTGTGACGACCGCGGTGACGCATCTTGATGTGCTGGTCATCGGCGCCGGCATTTCCGGCGTCGGCGCTGCCTATCACCTGGTGCAGCAACGCCCTGGCACCAGCTTCGCCGTGCTGGAAGCGGCCGAGAGTTTCGGCGGCACCTGGTGGACGCATCGCTACCCGGGCATCCGCTCCGACAGCGACCTCTACACCTTCGGCTATCGCTTCAAGCCCTGGGTCGGGCCGCCGATCGCGACGGCCGAGGAAATCCGCAGCTACATGGGTGAGGTGATCGCGGAGAACGGCCTGGCGCCGCACATCCGCTACGGCCATCGCGTGGCGAGCGCGGAATGGTCGAGCGAGACGGCGCGCTGGACCGTGCGTGCGACGCATGGTGGCGAGGACGCGGTCTTCACCGCAAAATTCCTCTGGATGTGCCAGGGCTACTACAGGCATGAGCACGGCTACATGCCGTCATGGCCGGGCATGGAGCGCTTCCAGGGCCGCATCGTGCACGCGCAGGAATGGCCGGATGACCTGGATTACTCGGGGCAGCGCGTGGTGGTGATCGGGTCCGGTGCAACGGCCGCGACCGTGGTGCCGAACATGGCCGGGCGTGCGGCGCATGTGACCATGCTCCAGCGCACGCCGACCTATTTCCGCACCGGCCGCAACGCGATCGAAATCGCCGATGAACTGCGCACGCTGCAAGTGGACGAGACCTGGATTCACGAAATCGTCCGACGCAAAATCCTCTACGAACAGGCGCGTTTCACCGAACGCACCTTCCGCGTGCCGGACAAGGTGCGGGCGGAATTGCTGGCCAATGTGCAGGGCTATCTGGGTGCGGATTACGACATCGGGAAACACTTCTCCCCGCCCTATCGGCCATGGCGGCAGCGGCTGGCCTTCATCCCCGACGCCGACCTGTTCAAGGCGATCGCGAGCGGTGATGCGAGCGTGGTGACCGATGAAATCGAGCGCTTCGACGAGACGGGCATCGCGCTGAAATCCGGCGCGCGGGTGGATGCCGACCTGGTCGTCGCCGCCACCGGCTTTCACCTGAACATCATGGGTGACATCGCCTTCAGCGTGGATGGCGAAGCGCTGGACTGGTCGCAGACCGTGACCTGGCGCGGGATGATGTTCACCGGTGTGCCGAACCTCGCCTGGGTGTTCGGCTATTTCCGCGCGAGCTGGACCTTGCGCTCGGATCTGGTGGCGGATCATGTGTGCCGGTTGCTGGGCCATATGGAAGCGAAGGGTGCCCGCGAAGTGCGCGTCGCACTGCGCGAGGAAGACCACAACATGCCCATCCTGCCCTGGATGGACCCCGAGGATTTCAACCCGGGCTATCTGACGCGCGGGATGCATCTGCTGCCCAAGCGCGGCGACAAGCGCGAGTGGATGCACACCCAGGATTACTGGCGCGAGAAGGATGAAATCCCGGCGACGGATCTGGATGATCCGCTGTTCCGGTATGGGTGATTTTGGTTGCGCTGAGGCTGGGATATACGATACGCATATCCCATGACCGCGACGAACCTTTTCCACTCCAACACCACGCTCGCCGTGCGGCTGCCGCGTGATGTCGCCTTCCCGACCGCGGTGAAGCGTGTGATCATCACGCGTGACGGCGCGCGGCGGATCATCACGCCGGAAGGCGCGCTGTGGGATGATTTCTTCGACGCGCCCGGTGTTGATCTGGGTGCGCGCGCGCAGCCGGCAGTGCAGAAGCGCGAAGGGCTGTAGCGCCATGCGCGGCCGGCTGCTGCGCTTCGCGCATGGCGCTGCGGGGGCAGTACGCTGATGCTCCGGCACATGCTGGATACCGACCTTTGCATCCGGCTGCTGCGCGACCGCCCGCAGGGCCTGCGCGAGCGCTTCAACGCAGAGGCCGAGACGCTGTGCATCTCCACCATCACGCTGAAGGAATTGCTGCACGGCGCGGCCAAATCCGCCCGCCCGGTCGATAACCGCCGCGCCGTCGAAGGCCTGGCCGCGCGCATGGTCGTGCTGCCATTCGACGACGCGGCCGCGGCACACGCCGGCGAGATCACCGCCGAGTTGGAACTCGCGGGCAACCCGATCGGCGGTTATGACGTGCTGATCGCGGGCCATGCGCGCAGCCAGGGCCTGAAGGTCATCACCGGCAATCTGCGCGAATTTCGCCGCGTGCCCGGCCTGCTCGCCGAGGACTGGTTGACCACCCCGGACGCTGACCCTAAACCACGCCGCATGCGGCGGTCGTAGCTCAGTTGGTAGAGCGCCAGGTTGTGGTCTTGGATGTCGCGGGTTCGAGCCCCGTCGATCGCCCATCTTCCCGCAGAGCGGCAATCAGGAATTCGCGGTTGCCCTCGGGGCCGGTGATGGGGCTGGCCTCCACGCCCAGCACGCGCCAGCCGGGCAATGCGGCCCACCAGTCACGGATCATGGCGCAGGTGGCTTCATGCACGGCCGCGTCGCGCACCACGCCGCCGGGGGCCTGCTTCGGGCCGACTTCGAATTGCGGCTTGATCAGCGCGACGGCCCAGGCGCCAGGTGCGCAGAGCGCGAGCGGCGCGGGCAGCACGGTGCGCAGGCCGATAAAGCTCGCATCACAAACCAGGGCCGCGATGGGCTCGCCGATGTCATCGCGCGTGAGGTGGCGGGCATTGCATTTCTCGCGCACGACCACGCGTGGGTCGTTGCGCAGCTTCCACGCCAGCTGCCCGTGCCCGACATCGACGGCATGCACGCGCGCGGCGCCATGATGCAGCAGCACATCGGTGAAGCCGCCGGTGGAAGCGCCGACATCGAGGCACACCAGCCCCGCCGGGGACAGCGCGAAATGACCAATGGCATGGTCCAGCTTCAGCCCGCCACGCGACACCCAAGGGTGGTCCTGCCCGCGCAATTCCAGCGGCGTTTCAACCGGCAGCGTCACGCCCGGCTTGTCGATGCGCCGTTCGCCGGAAAACACCAGCCCCGCCATGATCAAGGCCTGCGCGCGGGTGCGGCTTTCGGCCAGGCCGCGTTCGACCAGCAGTTGGTCGGCGCGCTGCTTCACGCCGGCGGGTCGAAGGGCAGCACGATCTCCTGGAAGACAGGCAGCGCTTCCAGCGCGGCGGCGTCGGCCGCCAGATGCGGCAGCGCGCCATCGGGGATCAGGCCCGGATGCGCCTCGCGGATGAAGCGCAGCGCGCAGGCCAGCGCGATATCCGCATGCCCCATGCGCGCGCCGGACCAAAAGGCGGTGGGCGGGCGTTCGGCCTCCAGCAGCGAGAGCGTGTCCATCACCTGCGCGCGGCAACGCGCGACCCACACATCCGACACCGCATCATGCAGGCGCAATTCGTAGAACAGCGCGACGGCTTTTTCAGCCGCGCCACAGGCCAGCGTGGCCACGCGCAACGCCCGATGCCGCGCCGGTTCCGCGCGCGGATACAGCGCGACGCCAGCCGGCACCAAGCCATCCAGATAATCCAGGATGACATGGCTTTCATTCAGCGCCGTGCCGTCATCCAGCACCAGCACCGGCACGCGCGTCAGCGGCGAATAGGGGCGGATGCGATCCGCATGGCGGAACACCGACCAGCTCTCGTGGTGGAACGCCAAGCCATACAGCCGCATCGCGATGCCGACCCGCCGCACGAAGGGCGAGTCGTACATCCCGATCAGCAGCATGTTACGCGCGCGCCTTCAGCGCCTCCTGGCCCAGGGCGGCCAGTGCGGTTTCGACCACATGCGGCGCGTTCAGCCGCGCGGTGTCATACTGCTTCTTCGGGTTTTCGTGGTCGATGTAGATGTCGGGCAGCGTCATCGGCCGGAAGCGCAGGCCGCGATCGAGCAGGCCCGCATGCGCCAAATGATGCATCACCAGGCCGCCGAAGCCGTTGACCGAGCCTTCCTCGATGGTGATCAGCACCTCATGGTGGCGGGCCAGCTGCTCGACCAGCGCGGTGTCCAGAGGCTTCGCGAAACGCGCATCGGCCACCGTGCAGGACAAGCCCATCGTGCCGAGTTCATCGGCCGCCTTCAGGCATTCCTGCAGCCGCGCGCC
>JAAFHD010000295.1 GCA_013298245.1 Alphaproteobacteria bacterium | reverse complement strand
CGGGAAGGCCTGGCCGGCACCCGCACGGGTTTCATTGAAGCGGTAGCTGCCTTCGAGCTCGGCGCGGAAGCCGTTGCCGAAGCCCCAGCCGATGCTGCCGGCGACGGCGTAGCCGATGCGGCTGTTGGTGCTGCCCACGGCCGGGATCGCCGGCATCGTGATGTTGCTGCCCTGGCGCATGTTCATGCCGGCGCCAGCGCCGACATACAGGCCGGAAATCGGCTGGGCGGTCGCGGCGGCCGGCAGTGCCAGCACGGTGGCCGCAAGAAGTGCGTTCCTCAGGTTCATCAGTCTTCTCCTCGAGATGGCGAAACGCGCGCCCCCACAAAACGTGAATGCGCGAACTCGGACGGTCAGAGGTTAACGATAGGCGCTGGAATTGCTAGCGGCTTCGTGCCGTGTGTGCTGTTTCTGCCGCCCACTGTGTCTTTTTGGTCAAACTCAGGCCTCGGGTGGTTCCTCCGCCTGCCAGCCCGGCGGCAGCAAGGTGCCGCCACCCGGCCCGGCTTCCCATGACCAGCCCGGCAGCGCGGCCACCAGGGCCTCCAGGCTGCCAGTTCCGGCATAATTGCTGCCGCGCAGCGTCTGGTCCGTGCGCGCGACCAGCATCTGGCCCAGATGCGGCAGATGCACGGGGCCTTGCTGGTCGGCCAGGATTTCGCCCACCACGCGCAGCAGGTCGGGCGCTTCGAAATGTGGCGCATCGGGCGCATCGGCCTGCCAGCCCAGCGCGCTGGCCAGCGCGTCAAGCCCAATCACGTCATCGGCCGCGGCGCGCACGATGCGGCCCACATCGGGGTGCGCCACCATCCTGGTCGCGCGGTCCTGCGCGCGCAGGCGCAGCAACAGCGGCACGAAATCGGCGTCGGTGGACATCAGGGTGAATTCGTCGATGCGGACCGGGCCGGTCAGCGCGTCCATGACATCCAGCGCGATCCGCAGGTCGGCGCCATTTTTCAGGCGGGTCAGCTTGGGGCAATCCACCACCTCGAACCCCATGGCCTGGAAGGGGTAGCGGAAGGTGCTGAAAAAGGCGCGGCTGCCATCGGCGCGGGTGAAGCTGCCGGCGGGGTTCATATAACAGCGCCGGATCAAGGTGCGGCGCGGCCGGTCTTCCATCAGGGGCGACAGCCACGCCGCCGGTTCGGCCGCGAAGCGTTCGGCGGCGGCCGGCCCGGCACCTTCCGCCAGGCCGGAGACGACATTGTCGAAATCAAGATACAGCGCGGCGCGCAAGGGTTCAGGCATGGCGCATCTCTGCGCCCTGGCCCTTGACCCTGCAAGCCCGCTTGCCCATGGTCCGCGCCCGTTTGCCGCCAGAGAGGATATGATGCCCGCGATCACCCTGCCCGATGGTTCCCAGCGCCAGTTCGACGCGCCGGTGACGGGCACGACCGTGGCTGCGAGCATCGGGCCGGGCCTCGCCAAGGCCGCGCTTGCCATGGCGGTGGACGGCGCGCTGCGGGATCTGTCGGAGGAGATAGCGGCGGATGCGTCGCTGCGCTTCATCACACGCCGCGACCCCGAGGCGCTGGAACTGATCCGCCACGACTGCGCCCACGTGCTGGCCGAAGCCGTGCAAGAGCTGTTCCCCGGCACGCAAGTGACCATCGGGCCGTCGATCGAGAATGGCTTCTATTATGACTTCCAGCGCAACCAGCCTTTCACGCCCGAAGACTTCCCGGCGATCGAGGCGAAGATGCGCGAAATCATCGCGCGCGCCGCACCCTTCGCACGCCAGGTGGTGACGCGTGACGAAGCCATCGCGCTGTTCCGCGCCAAGGGCGAGGCCTTCAAGGTGGAGCTGGTGGAATCGCTGGCCGCCGACCAGGTCATCAGCCTGTATTCCCAAGGCGAATGGACCGACCTTTGCCGCGGCCCGCATATGCGCAACACCGGCGATATCGGCCCGGCCTTCAAGCTGATGAAGGTGGCCGGCGCCTATTGGCGCGGCGACCATCGCAACCCAATGCTGAGCCGCATCTACGGCACCGCGTGGCGCGACCAGAAGGAACTGGACGCGTATCTGCACCAGCTGGAAGAGGCGGAAAAACGCGACCACCGCCGCATCGGCCGCGAGATGCACCTCTTCCACATGCAGGAAGAAAGCACCGGCAATGTCTTCTGGCACCCGAATGGCTGGCGGCTGTATCGCGCGCTGGAGGACTATATGCGCCGCCGCCTGGACCGCGCCGGCTACCAGGAAGTGAAGACGCCGCAGGTGGTGGATCGCCGCCTGTGGGAAGCGTCAGGCCATTGGGAAAACTACCGCAAGAACATGTTCCTTGCCACGGTGGAGGACAAGGATGAGGCGGCGCGCATCAACGCGCTGAAGCCGATGAACTGCCCCTGCCATGTGCAGATCTTCAACCAGGGGATTCGGTCGTATCGCGACCTGCCGCTGCGCATGGCGGAATTCGGCGCCTGCCATCGGTATGAACCTTCGGGCGCGCTGCACGGCATCATGCGCGTGCGCGGCTTCACCCAGGATGACGCGCATATTTTTTGCGAAGAACATCAGATCGGCGATGAAGGCCGGCATTTCGCGGAACTGCTGTCGAGCGTCTATCGCGACCTGGGGTTCACGGATTTCCGCGTGAAGTTCAGCGACCGCCCGGAAAGCCGCGCCGGCGACGACGCGACTTGGGACCGCGCGGAGGCTGCGCTGCGCGAAGCCTGCGAGGCCGCCGGCATGCCCTTCGAGGCCAACCCTGGCGAAGGCGCATTCTACGGCCCCAAGCTGGAATTCGTGCTGCGCGACGCGATCGGCCGCGACTGGCAATGCGGCACCTTGCAGGTGGACCTGATCCTGCCCGAACGCCTCGGCGCCTTCTATACCGCCGAAGACGGCTCGCGCCGCCGCCCCGTCATGTTGCACCGCGCCATCCTGGGCAGTTTCGAGCGCTTCATCGGCATGCTGATCGAGCAATATGCCGGCCGCTTCCCGCTATGGCTGGCGCCGCGCCAGGTGGTGGTGGCGTCCATCGTGGACGACGCGGGCGACTATGCCCGCGAAGTGGCCGCGATGCTGACCGCGCAGGGCATCCGCGCCGAGGCCGATACGCGCAACGAGAAAATCAACCGCAAGGTGGTCGATCACATCGAAACCAACGTGCCCATCCTGGCCGTGGTCGGCCGACGGGAAGCCGAGGAACGCAGTCTTGTGTTGCGTCGCCTGCCGGGTCGCGAACAGCAAACCTTGCCGCTGGAAGACGCCATTGCCACCCTGCGCAAGGAGGCCACGCCACCCGATCTGGCGTGATTTCCAGGCCTTGCGGGGCGCCGTGAGGTTCCCGCGTGACGAACTGTGGATTTTGTGCTAAAATTCCGCTTATCAGCGCAATGTCACCCGCCAGATGGCGGCTGCGGGCGCCTGACCCGGCCCTGGCGCTTGTCCCGGAACCGGCCTGATGCCCCGGTGGCGCCGCCCTGGCGCCGCCCATGAAAGGTTTGCCCATGCGCGGTGCAACGCGTTCGAGCACTCCGGCCAAGTCCGCCAAGAAGGCGGCGCCGGCCAAAGCCAAGCCGAAAGCCGCCGTGAAGGCCAAGCCGGTCACGAAGCCCGTGGCCAAGGCAAAACCCGCCGCGAAGCCGAAGGCGCTCGTGAAGCCCAAGGCCGTCGCCAAGGCGAAGCCTGTCGTGAAAAAGCCCGCGCCGAAGCCGGTCGCCAAGGCGAAGCCCGTTGCGAAGAAGCCGGCGCCGAAGCCGGTTGCCAAGGGCAAGCCTGTCGCGAAGAAGCCCGCGCCGAAGCCGGTGGCCAAGGCAAAGCCGAAAGCCGCCACCAAGTCCAAGCCGGTTGTGAAAAAGGCGGCACCCAAGCCGGTGGCCAAGGCCAAGCCGGTCGCGAAAAAACCTGTCGCCAAACCCAAGGCCGTCGCGCCGAAGCCAAAGGCCAAACCCGTCACCAAGTCTCCACCACCGAAGCCCGTCGCCAAGGCGAAGGCAGCGCCGCCCAAGCCCATTGCGAAGGCCAAGCCCGCCGCAAAACCGCCGGTTACGCCGGCCCGCGCTGTCGTGCCGCCCGCCAAGCCGGCGCCCGCGCCGAAACCCGCCGCCGCAAAGCCGGCAGCGGGCAAGCCTGCCGTGGTGAAGCCCGCACCCGCGCCGCAAACCGTGATGGCCGCGGCACCCACGCCCCCGCCAGCCCGCGTGGTTATGCCGCCGCCCATGCCGCCCACCGGCCCCACCAACAGCCCGCCGCCGCCGGTGATGAAGCCGGTGCAGCCAGGTCAACGCCCCACCATGCAGCGCCCGGGCATGGCAGGCATGCGGGCGGCTTTCAGTATCACGCCGCGCCTGCCTATTTCTCCCCCCCGACATTCTGGTATGGCGGAGGCCCAATCGGGCGCGCCAGGCGCCAAAGGTTCCCAGGTGAAAGTTGAATTCAAGACAGGCGACATGGTCGTCTATCCCACCCATGGCGTCGGCACCGTGCAAGGCATCGACACGATGGAGGTGGCAGGGCTGACCTTGCAGGTGATCACCATCACCTTCGAGGAAAACCGCATGACGCTGCGCGTGCCGGTCAACAAGGCGACCAGCGCGGGCCTGCGCAAACTGGCGCCGCCGGCGATGGTGAAGCAGGCGCTGGACACGCTGCGCGGCCGCGCGCGGATCAAGCGCACCATGTGGTCGCGGCGTGCGCAGGAATACGAGGCGAAGATCAATTCGGGCGACCCGATCGCGATTTCCGAAGTGGTGCGCGACCTGTTCCGCAATGCGGGCCAGCCCGACCAGTCGTTCTCGGAACGCCAGATCTACGAACAGGCGCTGGACCGCCTGGCGTCTGAATTCGCAGCGATCGAAAAAACCGACAAGCCGACCGCGATCGAGCGGCTGATCACGCATATGCGTGGCGCCGACAAGGGCGG
>JAAFHD010000294.1 GCA_013298245.1 Alphaproteobacteria bacterium | reverse complement strand
CCTGTTCGTCTGACCCAGCGCCCTATGCCCCCGCATCCGCCGCGCCGCGCCAGCACGGGCTTCGCAAAACCCCCTGTTCTGGCGTAAGGAACCCGGTCAGACCTACCCATCGGGAGATCGTGAGCGTGGACAGCCTGCCGGACATCACCGCATCGCCGATGCAGCGCGTCTCCGCGCCGGTGCTGGATGCCGCGGTCGGCCGGGCGCGCGACGCGCTGATGGCGCGCCAGCAGGGTGACGGCCACTGGGTGTTCGAACTGGAAGCCGACGGCACCATCCCGGCCGAATACGTCATGCTGTGCCGCTTCTTCGGCCGCGTGCAGCCCGAGCGCGAGGCGCGCATCGGCCGCTATCTGCGCCGCCTGCAACAGCAGGAAAACCCGAATTGCGCCGGCGGCTGGCCGCTGTTCCATGGTGGCAAGCTGGATATCTCGTGCTCGGTGAAGGCGTATTTCGCGCTGCGCCTGATCGGCGACAGCCCCGATGCGCCGCACATGATCGCCGCCCGCGACGCCATCCTGGCCGCCGGCGGCGCCGCCAAATCCAACGTCTTCACCCGCTGCACCCTCGCACTGTTCGGCCAGGTGCCCTGGCACGCCGTGCCGGTGATGCCGCCCGAATTGATGCTGCTGCCCAAATGGTTCCCCTTCCATGTCGGCAAGGTCAGCTATTGGGCGCGCACGGTGCTGATCCCGCTGACAGTGGTCATGGCCCGCCGCCCGCAACCGCTGGCGCCGATCGGCGTGGACATCCGCGAACTCTTCACCACGCCCCCCGACGAGGTGAAGGAATGGCCGGGCGGCGCGCACCAGCAGGAACCCTGGATCAGCCTGTTCCGCGCCGTGGACTGGGCCTTGCAGCGCGCGCAAAAACTCTTCCCCCGCACCCACCGCATCCGCGCCGAAGCGGCCTGCGAGCGCTTCGTCACCGAGCGCCTGAATGGCGATGACGGCCTGGGCGCCATCTACCCCGCCATGGCGAACGCGGTCTGGATGTACCACTGCCTCGGCGTGCCCGCGGATGACCCGCGCATGGTCACCGCCTGGGCCGCGGTCGAAAAACTGGTCACCGACCGCGATGATGGCGAGACCTATGTGCAGCCCTGTTTTTCCCCCGTCTGGGACACAGCACTGGTCGCCCACGCGCTGCTGGAAGCCGGCGGCGAACAGGCCGTCACGGCGGTCGAGCGCGGCCTGGACTGGCTGCTGACCTGCGAAATCCGCGATGTGAAGGGCGACTGGGCCTGGCAGCGCCCGGGCCTCGCCCCTGGCGGCTGGGCCTTCCAATACGCCAACCCGCACTACCCGGATGTGGACGACACCGCGGTCGTGGTGCTGGCCATGGACCGCTGGCGCCAGATGTCGCCCGAGGACCGCCCCGACATCGACGCCGCCATCCAGCGCGCCGCCATCTGGACCACCGGCATGCAGTCCAAGGGCGGCGGCTGGGGCGCCTTCGACGCCGACAACACCTACCACTACCTGAACCACATCCCCTTCGCCGACCATGGCGCATTGCTGGACCCACCGACGGTGGACGTCACCGGCCGGTGCCTGGGCATGCTGGCCCAACTGGGCGAGGCGCAGGGCAAGCCCGCGCGCGAAGCAGTGGCCTATATCCTGGCCCAGCAGGAGGCCGATGGCGCCTGGTACGGCCGCTGGGGCATCAACTACATCTACGGCACCTGGTCGGCTTTGTGTGCGCTGAACGCGGCGGGCCTGCAGCACGACCACCCATCAATGCGCCGCGCCGTCGCCTGGATTGAAACCCGCCAGAACGCCGATGGCGGCTGGGGCGAGGATGGCGATACCTATCCCGAACGCGGCGGCACCGCGCCTGATTCATCCTCGCGCCCGGGCGTGTCCACCGCCAGCCAGACCGCCTGGGCGATGCTGGGGCTGATGGCCGCGGGCGAACTGGAAAGCCCGGCCCTGTCGCGCGGCGCCGCCTGGCTGATGGCGCAGCAGGATGACAACGGGGAATGGTCCGAGCCTGACTATACCGGCACCGGTTTCCCGCGCGTCTTCTACCTGCGCTACCACGGTTACCGACAAATCTTCCCGACCTGGGCGCTGGCCAGGCTGCGCAACCTGCGCGCCAGCAATACGCGCAGGATTGCGCAGGGGTTGTAGCTTGGCTGTAGTGGCGCTGTAGCTACTCCGCCGCCTGCTCCTCGGCTTCCTTCTCCGCCCGCAGCAGCGCCGCACGGCTTTCCACCAGGTTCACCAGGTGCTCCACCATGTCATCGCTGGTGGTGGTGTGGTCCTGCTTGCCCGAGGCATAGACCATGTGCTTGCCAGCCCCGCCGCCGGTCAGCCCGATATCGGTCATCAGCGCTTCACCAGGCCCATTCACCACGCAGCCGATGATCGACAGCGTGATCGGCTCCTCGATATGCGCGAGGCGATCTTCCAGCTTCGCCACGGTCTTGACCACATCAAACCCCTGCCGCGCGCAGGAGGGGCAGGAAATCACCTTCACGCCGCGGTTGCGCAGGTGCATGGATTTCAGGATTTCCCACCCCACCCGCACCTCTTCCTCAGGGTCGGTGGAGAGCGACACACGCACCGTATCGCCAATGCCGGCCCACAGCAGATTGCCCAGGCCAATGGCCGATTTCACCGTGCCCGTGCGCTGCCCGCCGGCCTCGGTGATGCCGATATGCAGCGGGTGGTCGCAGGCCTCCGCCAGCTGCTGATAGGCAGCAACCGCCAGGAACACATCCGACGCCTTCACGCTGATCTTGAACTCATGGAAGTCGTTCTGCAGCAAGTGATCGGCGTGCCACAGCGCGCTTTCGACCAGCGCCTCCGGGTTCGGCTCCCCGTATTTTTCCAACAGATGCGGCTCCAGGCTGCCGGCATTCACGCCGATGCGAATCGCGCAGCCATAATCCTTCGCGGCCTTCACCACTTCCTTCACGCGTTCGGCGCTGCCGATATTGCCCGGGTTGATGCGCAGGCAGGCGGCACCCGCCTTCGCCGCCTCAATGGCGCGCTGATAATGGAAGTGGATGTCGGCCACGATCGGCACATTCACCTCGCGCACGATTTCCGCCAGCGCTGCGGTGCTTTCCTTATCCGGGCAGCTCACGCGCACGATGTCCACGCCGGCCAATTCGCAGCGGCGGATTTGCGCGATCGTCGCCTCGGCGTCATGCGTCAGCGTATTGGTCATGGTCTGGATGGAAATCGGCGCATCGCCGCCCACGGGCACCTTGCCCACCATGATGGGCCGCGCCTTGCGGCGTTGAATAAACTGATAGGGGCGGAAGCCAGCCATTTGCGGGTCCTCAGGAAACGTTGGCGCCTATATGGCAGCCCCCGCGTGGAAACCCAAGATCACGCCGCGCGCGGTGTGCAACCTGTCGTCATGCCGCGCGGGGCGCGGCTTGGGCCTTGCGCGCCTGCCAGAACAGCAGCGCCGCCGCCGCCAGCAATGTCGGAATCACGGCCATGTTCATCGCAGCCCAGCCGAAGCGCGCATGGGCATAGCCCGACAGAAACGCCGTGCAGGCGACGGTGCCGAAAACGATCACGTCATTGGCCGTTTGCGCGCGGATACGCTCATGCGGCGCGTGGCTGGTCGCGAGCAACGCGGTGGCCCCCACGAACATGAAGTTCCACCCCACGCCCAGCACCATCAGCCCCACGATGAAATGCCAATACGTCACGCCCGCCAACGCCACGAAAGTGCAGGCCGCGGTCAACAAGGCACCCGCGATCATGACGGGCCGCATGCCAAAGCGCGTGATCAGCCGCCCCGTGAAAAACCCCGGCGCGAACATCGCCACCGCATGCCACTGGATCACGCTCGCGGATGCCGAAACCCCGAAGCCACACAGCATCATCTCCAGCGGTGTCGCCGTCATGATCAGGTTCATCGTGCCATAGGCGACCAACCCCGCGACGGCGGCGGCCACAAAGGCCGGCCGCGCGATGATGGTGCTGATTGGCGTGTTGTCGGCCACGCGCGGCGGCGGCGGTGCCAACCGCGTGCCCGCCAGCAGGAACAGGCAGGCCAACGGCAGAATCGCGATCACCAGATAGGTGCCCAGGAACAGCAGCGGCGCCAGCGACTGATACGTGTGCTTGACCAATTCCGGCCCCGCCAGCGCCGAGATGATCGGCCCCGCCATCACCATCGAAATCGCCCGCGCGCGGTATTCTGGTGATGCCACTTCGCTCGCCGCAAACCGGTAATGCTGGCTGATGCCAAACCCGATCCCGGCGAACACCGCGCCAATATTGTACACCAGGAAGCTGCCGTAATAGATGCCGGCCGCGAACACCAAGCACCCCAGGAAGGACGCCACCGCACCCGCCGAAAACCCGGCCTTCCGCCCGAACCTTGCGAAGATGAAGCCCGCCGGAATGGACGCCGCCATCACCGCCGTCATCTGGATCGCGATCGGCAAGGTGGCCAGCGCCGCATCGCCTGTCAGGCTGTGCCCCACCAGCGGCGCCATCGCCACCTGGCCCACCACGGATGCCTGCATCAAGGCCTGGCAGAAGAACAGGCGCCAGACGGTGATGCGCATTTCGCTGTCGGTCAAAGGTGGCTCCATCCCTGGCGCGGCAGGCTCATGGGCTGGCCGGCTGCGTCCAGCACGGTGACGGCCGGTGCCTCTTCTGTGAAGTGCCCTATGCGCGTGGCGGCCATGCCCGCGGGGACAGTGCCGGGCCGGGCGGCGAAGAGCAGTTCATAGTCATCGCCGCCGGTGATCAGCATGGCCAGGTCCGCCGCTTCGCTGACCGGCACATCGGCCGCGCGCAACACCGCGGCGCAGCCCGATGCGCGGCACAGATGCCCCAGGTCCTGCACCAGCCCATCCGACACATCCATGCAGGCCGTCGCCACACCACGCAGCGCACGGCCCTCGG
>JAAFHD010000293.1 GCA_013298245.1 Alphaproteobacteria bacterium | reverse complement strand
GATGCGGGGGCATAGGGCGCTGGGTCAGACGAACAGGAAATCCCCTGCCGCCATGCCGGTGACGCCGTAGATGTCGATGCGCGTGGTGCCGAACTGGACCACCGTGTGCGGGCCGATTTCATAGACCGTCAGCGCGGCGAAACTCGCAGGCCCGCCGGCATAGGCAATGCGGATCTGGTCGCCCTCCGCCCGGCTGAAATCGAACACCTGGTCGTAGCCCTCCGCGGCACTGGTGAAGTTGAACTGGTCCGCCCAGGCGCCACCCATCAACTGGTCGTTGCCGGCACCGCCCGTCAGCACATCATTGCCCGCCCCGCCGCGCAGCAGGTCATTCCCGCCCTGGCCTTGCAGCGTATCGTCGAAGCCCTGGCCCCAGAGCGTGTCATTGCCATCACCGCCCGAGAGCGTGCTGTCGGCCGTGCTGTTCGCCACCAGCACATCGGCGCTGGTGCTGCCCAGCATCTGCGTCGCACTGCCCGAGAGGTAGTTGGCCGTGGCACCCGCCGAGGCGGTCCAGCCATTGACCGTCACGAAGGTCAAATCCGTGCCGGTGGCGGTGATGACCGTGCCCACGGCATTCACCTGGTAGAGGTTCACCCCCGTGCCACCCGCCAGCGTATCCGCGCCCGAGGTGCCGCCATACAGCGTGTCATTGCCGCCCCCGCCCGAGAGCTGGCTGCCCACCGCGTTGTTCGCCACCAGCGCATCATTGCCCGCACCGCCCGAGAGCTGGCTGGCGCTGCCCGCCAGGTAGGTGGCGATCAGGCCGGAGGCCGCGGTCCAGCCGTTGACCGTGACGAAGGCATTATCCGCGCCGGTCGCGTTCACGACGGTGCCGATGGCGTTAACCTGGAAGATGTTGGCGCCCGCGCCGCCGCTCAGCGTGTCGGTGCCCGACCCGCTGCCATAGAGCGTGTCATTGCCATCGCCGCCATTCACACTGTCATTGCCGCCCCAGGCAAACAGCCGGTCATCGCCCGCCCCACCCCACAGCGTATTGGCGCCGAGATCACCGCCCAGCACATCATTGAAGCCTGAACCCAGCAGGTTCTCGAAGCTGCTCAGCGTATCGGTGCCGGCGCCGACCGTGTTGAACAGGCTGCCCTGGCTCAGCAGGCCGTAGGTCACGCCCGCGGCGGCATGGGCGAAGCTCGCGGTGTCATTGCCGCCGCCGCCATTCATCGTGTCGTTGCCGGCACCACCTTCGATGGTGTTGTCGGCGCCGCTGCCGGTCAGGCTGTCGGCGAAGTTCGACCCGCGCAGGTTTTCCATGCTGGTCAGCGTGTCGGTGCCGGCGCCAAAACTGTTCTGCGCGCCCACCGCCGCCAGGCTGACCATGACGCCGGCGCCGGCCGAGATGTAGCTCGCGGTGTCATTGCCCGCATCGCCATTGATGCTGTCATTGCCCGCCCCGCCATCCAGTGTGTCATCGCCGGCATTGCCCTGCAGGGTGTCGGCATTGGGCGTGCCGCGCAGCCGGTCATCCAGCGTGGTGCCGCGATAGGTGGCGCCGCCGGTCCCGGGGCTGAAATAGACATAGCTGGAGCCGGCATTGCTGATGCCGAGCGGATCGGCCTGATAGGCCCCCACGATCAGATCGGCGCGCCCATCGCCATTCACGTCACCGGCGGAGGCCACGGAAATGCCGCTCCGGTCAAAATCCAGCGCGCCATCCAACCGGAAGCCGGTGGTGCCGTTCAGGCCGGACAGCGCGACCGTGGAGCTCCAGCCGCTGGCCTTGCCGAACACCACATAGCTGGAGCCGGAATTGGGGCCATTCGGGTCGGCCCGATAGGCCCCCACGATCAGGTCGGCGAAGCCATCGCCATTCAGGTCTCCGGCGGAGGCCACGGATTGGCCGCTTTCGTCAAATGCTGCCGCGCCATCCAGCCGGAAGCCATTGGTGCCGTTGAGCGTGGACAGCGCGAGTGTGGAATTCCAGCCGCTGGCGCGGCCGAACACCACATAGCTGGCGCCAGCATCGCTGTTGCCATTCGGGTTGGCCTGATAGGCACCCACGATCAGATCGCCGAAGCCATCGCCATTCACGTCTCCGGCGGAGGCCACGGACCAGCCACTGCGGTCATCCGCCGCGGCGCCATCCAGCCGGAAGCCGTCGGTGCCATCCAGGCCGGACAGCGCGACCGTGGAACTCCAGCCGCTGGCGCGGCCGAACACCACATGGCTGTAGCCGGCATCGTTGTTGCCATTCGGGTTGGCCCAATAGGCCCCCACGATCAGATCGGCGAAGCCATCGCCATTCACGTCTCCGGCCGACGCCACGGCCCTGCCGCTTTCGTCAAATGCTGCCGCGCCATCCAGCCGGAAGCCGGTGGTGCCATCCAGGCTGGACAGCGCCATCGTGGAACTCCAGCCGCCGGCGCGGCCGAACACCACATAGCTGGAGCCGGACTGGTTGCCATTCGGGTCGGCCTGATAGGCCCCCACGATCAGGTCGGCGAAGCCATCGCCATTCACATCGCCGGCCGAGGACACGGAAATGCCGCTTTGGTCATCCGCCGTCACGCCATCCAGCCTAAAGCCGGTGGTGCCGTTCAGGCTGGACAGTGCGAGCGTGGAACTCCAACCACTGGCCTTGCCGAACACCACATAGCTGGAGCCGGCCTCGCTGTTGCCATTCGGGTCGGCCTGATAGGCGCTGACGATCACATCGGCGAAGCCATCGCCATTCACGTCTCCGGCGGAGGCCACGAACCAGCCGCTGAAGTCATCCGCCGCCACGCCATTGAGGCGGAAGCCGGTGGTGCCGTTGAGGGCGGAGAGGGCGATGGGTGTGGTGAAGGACATGGCGTGTCTCCGGCCGCTTGGTTCGTCGCAAAAAATGACGCGCCGGAGAGCGTGATGATAGACAGTTTCGCAGACCTTCCCGAATTTGGACGCTGGCCCCGGCGGCGCGCCGATCGGCGGAAAACCGCGCCTTTCGCGGTGCCATCGCGCTGGCCTATCGGGCCGAAAGGCAGCGCCTATCGTCGGGCCGGCAGATGCTGTGCGCTGTTCAGCCCACGCCCGCGCGTTCCGCCATCGCACCCGCGCAGAACACGTCATGCCGCAGCAGCCGCACCGCCTGGAAGGTCGCCATGGTGCGCACCGCGTCGGGCAGCACATGGACCATCCGCACCCGGCCCGGGCGGTTCTCGATCAGTCCGGCTTCCTCCAGCCGCTCGAGCACGCGCGCCAGTTGCGTGCGCGGCAGGCTGAGGCGTGCGGCCTGTTCGGTCAGCGGGAAGGCGACCTCGGCCGGTGTCAGCGGCGATTCCAGCGCCAGGATCAGTGCGGCCATCACGATGAAGCCGCCATCGATTTCAGCCATGGCAGCCAGCTTGGGGGAGCGCACCCGCGGGTCGGGGGCGGCGCGCAGCATCGCACCACGCTGGCGCTGGAAGGCCCAGAAGAATTCGGGGTCGGTGTCCAGGCAATGCATATAGCCGCGGCCGGGGCGCAACATTTCCAGGGTTTCCAGGTGCAGGCGCAGCCTTTCGCGGAATTCGGCCTCCAGCTGGGGGCTGGGCACCAGGCGGCGGATGCGGCGGTCAGGGCCGGTCGGCGCATCGACAAGCCGGCCGGAGCGGCGCAGCACCGAGACCTGCGCCTCCACCCGGCCATGCGCCATGATGCCAAGCGCTGTGCATTGCTGCACCAGGCGCGAGAGTGTCAGGCCCGAGCCGGGCTCCGCGGGGTCAAAGGTGGCGTGCAGCCAGATGGCGTAGATCGAGATGAAGAAACGGCTTTCATCAGCGAACATCTTGCGGACCAGCCAGCCGTCATGGATGGCCAGGAAGCGTTGCAACAAATGCCGCGTCGCGGCCGCATAGGCGGGTTCCGCGATCAGGGCGCGGATGGTGGTCTCGTCATCGGGGTCGGGCAGGCCGAGGGCGGCTGCGGCTTGCTGCATGGGCGCATGCTACAGCATGCCGCCTCAGGCGAACAGGAAATCGCCTGCCGCCAGGCTGGTCACGCCATAGACATCGACCCGCGCCGTACCCAGCGTGAACACCATGTTCGGCCCCGCGCCATAGACCGAAGTGAACCCCGCCATCGACGTCACGCCGCTGCCGCGCATGTCGATCTTGTCGCCCTCGGCGGCGCTGAAATCGAAGATCTGGTCATAGCCCCAGCCGGCCAGATCGAAGGCGAAGATATCAGCGCCCGCGCCACCCACCAGCTGGTCATTGCCCGCACCGCCCACCAGGCTGTCGGCACCGCCCTGCCCGCGCAGGATGTCGTTGCCCGTGCCGCCATTCAGCGTGTCATTGCCCGTCCCGCCCCACAGCTGGTCATCGCCGCCAACGCCATCCAGCGCGGTGGCCAGCCCCTGCACATTGCCGGTCAGCACATCCGCGCTGCCGCTGCCGAATTGCGAGGTGATGCTGCCATAGAGATACACAGCCTCGATATTCGCCACCGCCGTCCAGCCGGAGATGGTGACGAAGACCTGGTCGAAACCTTCGCCCATCGCTTCGGTCACGGTATCGGCGCTGTCGTCCACGACATAGCTGTCATCATCCGCGCCGCCAGCCATGCTGTCGGCGCCCGCGCCGCCATAGAGCGTGTCGGCGCCGGTGCCGCCCAGCAGCGTGTCGATGCCGCCATCGCCGAACAGCGCGTCATTGCCCGCACCGCCCGTCAGGGTATTGGCGGTGGCGTCGCCGCCCAGCGTGTCGTTGAAGGCGCCGCCCAGCAGGTGTTCGATGTTGCTCAGCGTGTCGGTGCCGGCGCCAAGGGTGTTCTGCGCACCTGGCGCCAGCAGGCCGACCAGCACGCCCGCGGTGGCGCCGGCATAGCTGGCGGTATCGGCGCCGCCCGCGCCATCCATGCTGTCATTGCCGGCGCCACCTTCGATGATGTTCGCGGCCCCGTCGCCCGTCAGCGTGTCATTGCCCGCGCCGCC
>JAAFHD010000292.1 GCA_013298245.1 Alphaproteobacteria bacterium | reverse complement strand
TATGGCAATTGGAGCACAGCGATTCCCTCGCGTTTCCTGGATGAATTGCCGGTGGAACACACGGAACGCCAGGGCAGCCAGGCGGCGGCGCGGGCGCCCGCTTTCGGCACGCAGTTTCCGTTGACGTCGCGGCCGGCGCGAATGATCGAGACCGGTGCCTGGGAAGTGACGCAGCGCCCTGCGCGCGATGGCGCGATGGCCGTGGGGCAGCGGGTGTTCCACCAGAAATTCGGCTATGGCCGCGTGACCGGCGTGGAAGACGACAAGCTGGATGTCGAGTTCGAAAAAGCGGGGCACAAGCGCGTGCTGGACCGCTTCGTGGAGAGTGCATGAAGACCCGTCGCGCCGACCCATTGGAAACCATCACGCTTGCCGGCCTGCCGGATGAAGCGGTGCCGGCCTACGAAGCCGCGTTTGAATCACTCGCCGCGTCGGTCAGCTATTTCCGCGAAGAACCTGGTGAGACCTGGCGCCTGGAAGCCGTGCGCCCACAAGGTGCTGATGCCGCCGTGTTGGAAGCAGCACTTGCCTTGGCCGCCGCGGTGTCCGGCCACCAGGCCACGCCCGTGCACGCGCCGGTCGAGGCCGATGGCTGGCTCGCCCGCACGCAGCAGGCTTTTCCGGAACAGGAAATCGGCGGCCGCTTCCTGATCCGCCCCACGCATGTCGCCGATGGCCCGCGCTTCGATCGCATCGTGCTGCGGCTGGATGCGGGCCTGGCCTTTGGTTCGGGCGAGCATAACTCCACCCGCGGTTGCCTGATGGCGTTTGAACGCGTGGCGCATCGCCGGCCGCGGCGCATGCTGGATTTGGGTGCTGGTTCCGCGATCCTGGCGATGGCGGCCGCGAAGCGCCTGAAGCGCCACGTGCTGGCAACCGATATCGAACCCTGGTCGGTGCGCGTCGCGCAACAGAACGCGGTGATGAACGGGTTGCGCAACCTGCTGCGCACGCGGCTGGCGGATGGCTGGCGCCACAAGCGCGTGGGTGCTGAGGGACCTTATGATCTGGTCTTCGCCAATATCCTGGCACGGCCCTTGTGCGGGATGGCGGGGCAGCTTGCGCGCGCGCTGGCACCGGGCGGCACGGCGATCCTGGCGGGGTTGCTGGGCACCCAGGCGCGCTGGGTGCTGTCCGCGCATCGCGGGCAGGGCCTGGTGCTGGAACGCCGGCTGGATGTGGGGCCGTGGACGACGATGGTGCTGCGCAAACGCCGCTACACGGCGTAGGGCAGCCCCACGTAGTTTTCCGCAAGCGTGGTGCGCGCGGCTTCGCTGCCGCAGACGTAACGCAGTTCCGCCGTCTGCACGCGTTGCTCGAAGCCGTCATCGGCGTCGTAGCGGTGCAGCATCTGCGTCATCCACCAGGAGAAGCGTTGCACCTTCCAGATGCGGTCCAGGCAGATGCGGCTGTAGTCATCCATCAGCCGCTCACCGCGACCATGGAAAAAATCATCCAGCGCGCGCGCCAGGATGCGCACATCGGCGATCGCCAGGTTCATGCCCTTCGCACCCGTGGGCGGCACGATATGCGCGGCGTCACCGGCCAGGAACAGCCGGCCATAGCGCATGGGTTCGGCGACGAAGCTGCGCATCGCCGTCACACCCTTCTGGATGATCGGGCCTTCGTTGACCTGGCTCGGCAGGCCGGCGCGGGCCAGGCGCGCATGCAGCGCATCCCAGATGCGGCGGTCGGACCAGGCGGCCAGGTCCTCGTCGGGCGCGCATTGCACATACATGCGTGTCAGTGTCTCGCTGCGCATCGTGGCGAGTGCGAAGCCATCTTCGTGGCGCGCATAGATCAGTTCGTGCGAAGCGGGCCGCGCCTCGGCCAGAATCCCCAGCCAGGCGAAGGGATAGATGCGGTCGAAGATCGCCATTTTCTCGGCTGGAATCGCGGGGCGGCAAATGCCGTGAAAACCATCGCAGCCGGCGATGATGTCGCAGTGCAATTCCTGCGCGACGCCGCCATGGGTGAAGGTGATGCGCGGCTTGCCCGCGATGTCATGCACCGCGGTGTCCGACACATCGAACAGCAGCGGCAGGCCATCGGTGATGCGCTGCGCGATCAGGTCCTTCACCACCTCCTGCTGGCCATAGATGGTGACGCGTTTTTGCGTCAGTGCCGTCAGTTCGATGCGGTGGTTCTCGCCCTCGAAGCGCAGTTCCAGGCCGTCATGCGCCAGGCCCTCGCGGTGTAAGCGGCCGGCCACGCCCTCTTCGGTCAGCGTGTCCACACTGCCCTGTTCCAGCAGGCCCGCGCGGATGCGCCCTTCCACGTAGTCGCGGCTCCGCGCCTCCAGCACCACCGCATCAATGCCCATGCGTTGCAGCATGCGCCCCAGCAGCAACCCCGCCGGCCCCGCGCCGATGATCCCCACCTGTGTCCGCATGGCGCAGCCCCCGTTGATGTGGCAGCAATGGCGGCGAAGCCGCGCGCGCGCAACAGGGGGAAGCCATGGCAAGGACGCTGTACGAATTGGCGGGTGCGGACCCGGACCGCCGCTTTTCCCCCTTCTGCTGGCGCACGCGATTCGCGCTGGCGCACAAGCGCCTTGACGCCGAGGGCACGCCCTGGCGCTTCACCGAAAAGGACAAGCTGGCCTTTTCCGGCCAGGGCCTGGTGCCCGTGCTGGTCGATGGCAATGAGACCATCACCGACAGCTGGCGCATCGCCGAATGGCTGGAGGCGAAGCACCCCACGCCCACGCTGTTGAACAGCGCTGCCTTCACGCGCTTCATCAACGCTTGGGCGGATACCGTGCTGCATCCGGCGCTGGCGCGGCTGATCGTCAAGGACATCCATGACTGCCTGGCGCCCGCCGACCAGGCCTATTTCCGCACCACGCGCGAAGCCCGCTTCGGTGCCTCGCTGGAAGCCGTGCAGGCCACGCGCGATGCGGAATTGCCGGCCTTCCGGAAACTGTTCGGCCCGGTGCGCGCGGTGCTGGCCACGCAGCCCTGGCTTGGCGGCGCGGCGCCGGACTACACGGACTACATCCTGCTCGGCAGCCTGCAATGGGCGCGCTGCACCAGCCCGTTCCGGCTGTTCGCGGAGGATGACGCGGTGTTCGCCTGGCGCGCGCGCGGCTTCGCACTGTTTGGCGGGATGGCGACCGAAGCGGTGGGGTATCCAGCCTAGGCGAAGACCACGCCGCCTTCGATCCACGACATGGTCGAGAGCCGGAATTCCAGGCTCTCCGAGAAGCCCAGCACCACATCGGTGCGTGACGCTCCGGCATTCAACTGCCCGACCCAATCGGCCAGTCCCGCCGCATCCGGCGCGCGGCCGAGGACGTTGTTGTAGAGCAGCGTGACGAAGGCCTGGTTGCTGGTTGCACCATACAGCGCGGTGAACTCCGCGCTGTTGGTGAAGCCCGGCACGATATCGGCGAGCGACTTGCCCGCCGCCATCTCGGCGCGCCAGCCGTGCAGGCCGGCTTCTTCCGGGCGGCGGTTCAGCGTGGCCTGGTAGAGCCGCGCGATGGAAGCACTGGCGCCGTCCTGGTCCCAGATGCCGGTGATGTTGGCGGCCAGGTGGTTGCCCTTGAACTCTGTGCTTTCGGAGAAGCCGATCAGCACGCTTTCGCGGCTCGCGCCGGCGGCGAGCGTGCCGGTCCAGAAGGACAGGCCCGGCGCATCCGGCGCGCGGCCCAGCGCGTTCTGGTAGAGCGCGGTGACGAAGCCCGTGTTGTCCATCGCGCCGTAGCTGTTGCGGAACTCGGTGCTGGCGGTGAAGCCACGCGCGACGGTGGCGATGCCGACGCCGGATTGCAGCACGTCGATCCAGAAGTTCAGGCCAAATGGGTCGGGCGCGCGGTTGAACGCGACCTGGTAGAGGCGCGAGGCAGCAAAGGCCGGATCGCCTGGGTCGAAGACCAGGCGGCCATCGTTGAAAACGATGTTCTCGATGCCGGTGAAAGCGGTGGTCTCGCGCGCCCCGCTATAGCTGCCCTGGACCGAGGCGGAGGCGCCGGTCAGGCCGTTGCTGATCGCCGCGTCGGGGGTGATGACGAGGCTGCTGGCGCGCCGCGCGCCATCGATGATGAGCGTGTCGAAGCCAGTGCCGCCCGCTACGGTGTTGCTGCCGGTGCCGCCGATCAGGGTGTCATGGCCCGTGCCGCCGATCAGGGTGTCGTTGCCGGCCATGCCTTCAAGCCGGACCGGGGTGGACCTCGCCGGATCAATGCCGGTCTCAAGTCGGTTCGGGCCGGCATCGCCAATGGCCCAGCCGCTCTGCTGCCAGCCAAAGCCCTGCGAGAGGCGCAGATTCTCAAACCCACGCATCACGTCGGAGCCTGCCGCGGTGGCCTGAAGCCCATCGAAGCCCAAGCGGATCGGGGTGCCCGCCAGTGCGACCACCCATACCGTATCGATGCCAGGCCCACCATCAAGGACATCGTCGCCGCCCGAGCCAACAAGGATGTCGTTGCCAGCAGCACCGGAGATCGTGACAGTCGATTGCGGCGTGTTCGTCAAATAGAACGCATCGACAATGTCGTTACCCGAGCTGAGCCGCACATCAAAGCGTTCAATAAAATACTCATCAGTTTGGCCATTATTACGATCAATATCCTTGAAGCGTATTTCATACGCCCCGAAGGTCAAAGCATTATGTCCCACATCACGACTGGTGATGACATTTTTCGTCCCAAATTGTAGATTTGACGCGCTGAAATCGCCGACGAAGGTGTCGATACCCGGTCCGCCCAACAGCCGGATACTTCCGGTCGCGTGATCGGCCAGGAATGTGTCGTTCCCCGAGCCGCCGCTGATCGCAACAATTTGCAACGCAGGCATGCCACGAACATCGACGACATCAGCTCCCGAACCGAGTGTCAGATTGAAGCCCTCAAAGCCAGTGAACGTCGTCCCACCGAGCGTCATGGTGCCGGCGGCCTGCGCCATATTCAGCGTCAACGGGT
>JAAFHD010000291.1 GCA_013298245.1 Alphaproteobacteria bacterium | reverse complement strand
ATTCTGCGCCGCCACCCCATGCGCAATCATGCCTGAGACCTTCCGTGGCATGGGTCAGTTGGCCTGGATGGGAAGGGCGTTCTCGGAGAGGGGCGCTGCCCCTCTCCGAACCTCACCCCGCCAAGGGCCGAGAGGCCCCTGGACCCCGGGTTTTGGGGAATTGGGGAGGGGGCATGGCACGCGCTGCATCAAGGGAGCACCCGTGATGCCCCCTGCCCAATTCCCCAATAGACTCATGGTTTCCAAAGGCCTTTCGGCCTTTGGTGGGTGGGGGTTCGGGGGAGGGCAAAGCCCTTCCCCGAGAGCACCCTTACCCATTCAGTTCAACAGACCCGCGCCGCGCATGGCGGCTTGGACGCGCTCGCGGGTGGCGGGGGCGATGGGGGCCATGGGCAGGCGGCAGTGGTCGGTGGATTTGCCGAGCAGGCTGGCTGCGTATTTGACCGGGCCTGGGGAGGTTTCGCTGAACAGGGCGTCGTGGACGGGGGTCAGGCGGTCTTGGATGGTTTGTGCGTCGCCGATGCGGCCTTCGCGCCAAGCCTTGTGCAGGTCGGCGCAGAGGCGTGGGGCGATGTTGGCCGTGACGGAGATGGTGCCGTGCCCGCCCGTGGCCAGGTGTGCGAGGGCGGTGTGGTCTTCGCCGGAGAGTTGGATGAAATCGGCGCCGCAGGTCATGCGTTGGTGGTAGGGGCGGGCCAGGTTCGCGGTCGCGTCCTTCACGCCGATGATGTTCTTGTGTTGTGCCAGGGTGCCCATGGTTTCCGGCGTCATGTCGATCACGCTGCGGCCGGGGATGTTGTAGATGAAGATGGGGGTCGAGACGGCGTCGGCGATGGCGGTGAAGTGCGCGATCATCCCCGATTGTGTGGGCTTGTTGTAGTATGGCGTGACGACCAGCAGCGCGTCGGCGCCGGCGTGTTCGGCGTGTTGCGCGAAGTCGATCGCTTCGGCGGTGGAATTCGACCCGGCGCCCGCCATGACGGGCACGCGCTTGTTGGCGACCGCGATGCAGATTTCAACGACGCGCTTGTGTTCTTCGTGGGACAGTGTCGGGCTTTCGCCGGTGGTGCCGACGGGCACCAGGCATTGCGTGCCTTCGGTGATTTGCCATTCGACGAAATCGGCGAAGGCTTTCTCGTCCAGCGCGCCGGAAGCGGTCATCGGCGTGATCAACGCCGTCATCGATCCGTGGAACATGTCGCTGGCTCCTGCGTGCGGTCGCGTAACTTAGGCGCGCGGGACGCCTGCAACAAGCGCGGCAGGTGATGTAGAACGGGGCATGCGCGCAGCCCTGCTATGTCTTCTGTTGGCGTTCGCCACGCCGGTTCTGGCCCAGGCCCCGCGGGAGGCCGGGCGATTGGCTTTGACCGCGGCATCCCAGAACCGCTGGGCGGAGGCGGAGGCGGCGGCCGAACGCGCCGACCCGCTGATCCGCCGGATGGTCACCTGGCTGCGCCTGCAATCGCGCACCGGCAGCATGTCGCCGCCAGAGGTGCTCGCCTTTGTCGAAAGTGCTGCGGACTGGCCGGCGCAGGAAGCGATCGCGCGCAACATGGAATTGGCGTTGCGTGGCGACCCGGATGATGTGCTGGTTTTGCGCTGGTTCGGCACGCGCCCGGCGCGCACGCTGCCGGGTGCCTTGCGCCATGCGGATGCGTTGGCGCGTGCTGGGCGTGCGCGTGAAGCGGCGGAGGTCGCGCGGCGCGGCTGGGCGGAAACGCCGGCCGATGCGGTGGATGAGCAGGCCTTCCTGGACCGCCATGGCCGCGCGCTGACGCCGGATGACCATTGGGCGCGTTTCAACCGCCTGGCCTTCGCGCGGGATTTCGCGGGTGCGCAGCGCGCGCAGGCTGGCTTGTCGGGGGAACGCGCGGCTTTGGCGCAGCTGCGGATGGGCTACGCCTCGGGCGGCGACCCCATGCAGAACGCGGCTTTGGCCGCGCGCGATGCGGGGGCCACGCTCGAACGCGCGCGGGCCTTGCGGTCGCGCGGTGATGACGCGGCGGCCTGGGCGGCGTTTGCGGCTGGGGCTGCCGCGCAGGCCGGTGTCTCGGCCGAGGGCGGGCGCGCCATCTGGACCGAACGGCAATTGCAGTCGCGCCGCGCGTTGCGTCTGGGTGATGCGCGCGCGGCCTATGCGCTGGCCGCGCAACATGGCCAGCCGGGGCCGGGCGAACCTCGGCAGGAAGCGGAATTCCTCGCCGGCTTCATCGCGCTGCGTTTCCTGAACAACGCGGCCGGCGCGGCGCAGCATTTCGCGCGGGTGGGGGAGGGCAGCCAATCCGCCATCACGCTCGCGCGCAGCCATTACTGGCGCGGCCTGGCGCTGGCGGCGCAGAGCAACCAGGCGGGTGCGCGCGAAGCCTGGGGCCAGGCCGCGCAATTCCCGGTGGCGTTCTATGGGCAGCTGGCGTCGCTTGCATTGGGCGAAACGCCGGACCGGCTGAACCAGCGCATCCGCGCCGTCGCACCCCCGCAACCCAACGCCACCCAGGCCGCGCAATTCGCCGTGCGCGAGACTTCGCGCCTGGCCGTGCAACTGGCCGAAATGGGCGAGGGCCGGCGCGCCCGTGTGTTCCTGACCAACATGATCGATGTCGCGCGCGAACCCTGGGAACGCAGCGCTGCGATTGCGCTGGCGGCGCGGTCCGGCCGGCCAGAAAACCCGGTCTGGGTGGCGCGGCGGGCGGGCGTTTCGGGCGCGATGCTGCTGCCCACCGGCTGGCCCACACCATATCCGACCGAAGGGCTGGGCCTGGAGGCGGCGCTGATCAACGCCATCACCCGGCAGGAATCGAATTTCGACACGGAGGCGGTGTCACCGGCCAATGCGCGGGGCTTGATGCAGCTGTTGCCGGCGACCGCGGCGTCGGTGGCGCGGCGGCTGAACACGCCGCACCAGCTGGATTGGCTGCAAAGCCGCCCGGCACACAATATGCGCCTGGGCAGTGCGTATCTGGCCGAACGCATCCAGCGGTTTGGCGGGTCCTGGGTGCTGGCGATCGCGGCCTATAACGCGGGCAGCGGGCGCATTGATGAATGGCTGCAGACCTATGGCGACCCGCGCACCGGCACGCCCGCCATGTTGGATTGGATCGAACAAATTCCCTTCACCGAGACGCGCAACTACGTCCAGCGTGTGATCGAGAATGCGGTGGTCTATCGCGCGCTGGCGGGTGATACGCAGCCACACCCGCTGGCCGGCGCTGTGCGATGAAATGGGTCGCGGCGATGGGCGGCGTGGGGTTCCTCAAGCCCGCGCCGGGCACCTGGGGCAGCCTGGTGGTTTTGCCGGTGGCGTTGCTGGGGCCGGGGGCGGCTGCGGCCTTGTCATTGCTGCTGCTGGCGCTGGGGTTATGGGCGCTGCGGCAACTGCCCGAGACGAATGAAGACCCCGGCTGGATCGTGATCGATGAGGGCGCGGGCATGGCGCTGGCCTTGGCCGCTTTGCCCGGTGCGTCCTTGCTGGGCGTGGCGCTGGCCTTCGCGCTGTTCCGCCTGTTCGACATCTGGAAGCCCGGGCCAGTCGGCTGGGCGGAGCGCCTGCCCGGGCCGGTGGGCGTGATGGCGGATGACATGGTGGCCGGCATGTTGGCCGGCTGCGTCTTGTTGCTGGTGCACGGCCTGGGCGTTCCGCTGTAGCGTGGCGCCATGCTGAACGCCGCCACCCTGGATGATGCCGCCCGCCTGCTGGCCGAACTGCAGGAAAAGGGCCTGACCTTGGCCACGGCCGAATCCTGCACCGGCGGGCTGATCGCCGCCGCACTGACCGCGATTGCCGGCAGTTCGGCCACCATGCTGGGCGGCTTCGTGACCTATTCCAACGCGATGAAGGCGGAGGTGCTGGGCGTGCCGCCGGGGCTGATTGTCGCGATGGGTGCGGTCAGCGAACCGGTGGCGCGGGCTATGGCCGAAGGCGCGCTGCGCCGGTCAGGTGCCGAGTTGGCGGTGGCCTGCACGGGTGTGGCGGGGCCCGGCGGAGGCTCTGCCGCGAAGCCCGTGGGCCTGGTGCATATCGCCGCCGCACGGCGCGGCGGCGCCACGTTGCACATGGCGCCGGTCTTCCCTGGTGACCGCGCGGCGGTGCGCGCCGCGACGGTCGATGCCGCAATCGCTATGCTGCGGCGGCTGGCGTAGCAGCGATTATCGCTGCAACGCCTGCACGATTTCCTGCGTGACCTTCTTCGCGTCCCCGAACAGCATCATGGTGTTCGGGCGGAAGAACAGTTCATTGTCGACACCGGCATAGCCCGACGCCATGCCGCGCTTGATGAAGAACACGCTCTTCGCACGCTCCACATCCAGGATCGGCATGCCGTAGATGGCCGACGACTTGTCGGTCTTCGCGGCCGGGTTGGTCACGTCATTCGCGCCGATCACGAAGGCCACATCGGCATCCGCGAATTCCGGGTTGATTTCTTCCAGCTCGAAGACCTCGTCATAGGGCACATTGGCTTCGGCCAGCAGCACGTTCATGTGGCCAGGCATGCGGCCGGCGACGGGGTGGATGGCGTATTTGACGTCCACGCCCTCCTTCTTGAGCAGCTCGCCCATTTCGCGCAGCACCTGCTGCGCCTGCGCCACCGCCATGCCATAGCCCGGCACCACGATGATCTTGGCCGCGTTCTTCATCATGAAGGCCGCGTCCTCGGGGCTGCCGGCCTTCACGGGCGGACGGTCACCGCCGCCGGAACCCGCCACCACCGTGCCCGATTCACTGCCGAAGCCGCCCAGCAACACGTTGATGATGCTGCGGTTCATCCCCTTGCACATGATGTAGGACAGGATGGCACCCGAGGCACCAACCAGCGCCCCCGTCACGATCAGCAGCAGGTTGCCGATGGTGAAGCCGATGCCCGCCGCCGCCCAGCCGGAATAGCTGTTCAGCATGGAGACGACCACCGGCATGTCCGCGCCACCAATCGGGAT
>JAAFHD010000290.1 GCA_013298245.1 Alphaproteobacteria bacterium | reverse complement strand
GCGTGGACATTGAAAAAATCGATTTCGGCGCCGATTGGGGTTTCTGCGGCTTCCGCCCGCTGGGCGGCACGCTGCCGGAAGACTTCCCCTACAAGCGCATGCTCCATATCCCCGTGGACCGCGCGGCGCGCACCGGCACGGTGCCGATCGGCGGTGGCGTGACGCTGCCGCTCTCGCCCTTCTTCGGCGTGATGGGCGTGGCCCCGCCC
Organism: Alphaproteobacteria bacterium; assembly: GCA_013298245.1. Lineage (GTDB taxonomy): Bacteria > Pseudomonadota > Alphaproteobacteria > Acetobacterales > Acetobacteraceae > Rhodovarius. The sequence continues at coordinate 4,749 of JAAFHD010000290.1, read as the reverse complement.
GCCGAATGGGGCGGCATTTCCACCAAGGAACCGCGCGCGCATGGCGGCAACCTGGACAACAAGGAAATCGGCGAGGGCGCCACGCTGTTCCTGCCGGTGCACACAGCGGGTGCGATGTTCAGCGCGGGTGACGGCCATGGCGTACAAGGCGACGGCGAGGTCTGCATCAACGCGCTGGAAATGTGCCTGACCGGGCATTTCCGCCTGACGCTGATCAAGGGCGAAACGCTGCTCTACCCCCGCGCGGAAACAGCCACGCACTACATTACCATGGGCATGCACGAAGACCTGGACGAGGCGATGAAGAAGGCGCTGCGGGAGATGATCGGGTTCATCACCTCGCGCACGAATTTGTCGGCGGCCGATGCCTACCAGTTCTGTTCATTGGCGGTGGACTTCCACGTCACGCAGACGGTGAATGGCGAGAAGGGCGTGCATGGCCTGCTGAAAAAAGGCCTGCTGTTCTGACTGCCTTGATCATGGCGCGCGGGCATGAAAGCCTGCCGCCATGGCTGACACGATCCTTGATCTTCTCACCGGCGCCGACGGCGCCCCTGCGATCGGCGCGCCCGATGCGCAACCGCTGACGCATGGCGGTTTGCGCGCCTTGGTGCACGACACGGTCGCGACGCTGAATGGCTTTGGAATAGGCCGTGGCGACAAGGTGGCCATCGTGCTGCCCAATGGCCCGGAGATGGCCGCCGCCTTCATCGCCATCGCCGGCGGCGCGGTGACCTGCCCGCTGAACCCCTCCTATCGCGCCGATGAATTCGCCTTCTACATGGACGACCTGAAGGCGCGCGCGCTGGTGGTGATGCAGGGGCAGGACACGCCGGCGCGCGAGGCCGCGGCGAGGCTCGGCACGCCCATTCTGGAACTGGTGCCGGCCGGGCCTGCGGGCGCCTTCACGCTGGTCGGCGGCACGCCGGGTGCGGCTGCGCGACCGGGGCTGGCGGGCGCCGATGACGTGGGCCTGGTGCTGCACACCTCCGGCACGACATCGCGCCCCAAGATCGTGCCGCTGCTGCATCGCAACCTCGCTGCCTCCGCGCGGCATATCGGCGCAACGCTCGCGCTGCAGCCGGGCGAGACCTGCCTCAACATCATGCCGCTTTTCCACATCCACGGTCTGATCGCGGCGACGCTGTCATCGCTGGCCGCCGGCGGCCAGGTGGTGTGCACGCCCGGCTTCAACGCGCTGCGTTTCTTCGCGCTGCTCGATGCCGTGCGCCCCGATTGGTACACGGCGGTGCCGACCATGCACCAGGCGATCCTGGAACGCGCGAAACGCAACGCCGAGATCATCGCGCGCGCGCCCTTGCGCTTCATCCGTTCCTCCTCCGCCTCCCTGCCGCCGCAGGTGATGACGGAACTGGAAGCGGTGTTCGGCGCGCCGGTCATCGAGAGCTACGGCATGACCGAAGCCGCGCACCAGATGGCGTCCAACCCCCTGCCGCCGCGCGCGCGCAAGCCGGGCAGCGTCGGCATCGCGGCGGGGCCGGAAGTGGGCATCATGGATGATGCCGGCCACATCCTGCCGCGCGGTGCCTTGGGCGAAATCGTCATCCGCGGCCCCAACGTCACACCCGGCTACGAGAGCAACCCCGATGCGAACCTGAAAGCCTTCGCCGATGGCTGGTTCCGCACCGGTGACCAGGGCACGCTGGACGATGAAGGCTATCTGCGCATCACCGGCCGGCTGAAGGAAATCATCAACCGCGGCGGCGAAAAAGTCTCGCCGCTGGAGGTGGACGAAGCGCTAATGGACCACCCAGCCGTGCAGCAGGTCGTCACCTTCGCGGTGCCGCATGCGAAGCTCGGCGAGGAAGTCGGCGCCGCCGTCGTGCTGCGCGAAAATACCACCTGCACCGAGGCCGAATTGCGTGACTTCGCGCGCGCGAAACTGGCCGATTTCAAGGTGCCGCGCCACGTGGTCTTCCTGGCCGAAATCCCGAAGGGTGCCACGGGCAAATTGCAGCGCATTGGCCTCGCGGAAAAACTGGGGCTCGGCGCATGAAGATTTGTGTTTTTGGCGCCGGCGCCATTGGCGGCTTCATGGCCGCGCGCCTGGCGAAAGCGGGCGGGACGGATGTCTCCGTCGTCGCCCGCGGCCCGCATCTCGCCGCCATCCAATCGCGCGGCCTGATCCTGCGCGAAGCCGGCACCGACACCATCACGCAGCCCCGCGCGGCCGCCTCCGCCGCCGAACTCGGCGTGCAGGACTATGTGGTGATCACCCTCAAGGCGCATTCCGTCCCGCCCGTGGTGCCCGCCATCGCGCCGTTGATCGGCCCCGACACGGCCGTGGTCATGGCGGTGAATGGCGTGCCCTGGTGGTATTTCCACGCCCTCGAAGGCCCCTACAAGGACATGCGCCTGGCCTCCATCGACCCGGGCGATGTGCAGTGGAATGCCTGGGGTCCGCAGCGCGTCATCGGCTGTGTCGTCTATCCCGCCGCCGAAGTCCCCGAACCTGGCATCATCGAAGTCATCGAAGGCGATCGCTTCACGCTCGGCGAACCCGATGGCTCGCGTTCGGAACGCATCACCCGCCTCTCCGAAGCGCTCATCGCCGCCGGCCTCAAGGCGCCGATCCGCCCGCGCATCCGCGACGAAATCTGGGTCAAGCTCTGGGGCAATCTCTCCTTCAACCCGATCAGCGCACTCACCCACGCCACCCTCGAACAGATCGTCGGCAACGAAGGCACCCGTGCCGTCGCGCGCAGCATGATGCTCGAAGCGCAATCCATCGCCGAAAAGCTCGGCGTGAAATTCCCGATCAACGTCGACAAGCGCATCGAAGGCGCCGGCGCCGTCGGCGCGCACAAGACCTCCATGCTGCAGGACCTCGAACGCGGCCGCCCGATGGAACACGAAGCGCTTCTCGGCGCGGTCGCCGAACTCGGCCGCATCACCGAAACGCCCACGCCATCCATCGACACCGTGCTTGCCCTGATCCGCCTGCGCGCCGCCACGGCAAGCTGACAACCCTTGCGGCGGGTCACCCGCCGCGTGCAGGCTGTGCCCAACACAAGGAGGCCTGCATGCAAAGACGCACCCTGCTCGGCGCCACCGCCGCCGCCGCTCTGCCCGCGCCCGCCTATACCCAGCCCGCCGCCGCGCGCACATTGCGCGTCATCCCGCAGGCGAACCTCACCAGCTTGGACCCGGTGTGGACCACCGCCGTCGTCACCCGCAACCACGGCTACATGGTGTGGGACCACATCGCGGCCACCAATGAAGCCGGCGAAGTGCGCCCGCAAATGGCCGAGGGCTGGTCCATCGAAGACGACGGCCGCCGCTGGGTTTTCACGCTGCGCCCAGGCCTGCGCTTCCATGACGGCGTGCCGGTGCGCGCGCAGGATTGCGTCGCCTCGATCCGCCGCTGGGGCGCGCGCGACAGCTTCGGCCAGGTGGTCATGGCGGCCACCGATGAAATCACCGCGCTCGATGACCGCCGCTTCCAGTTTCGCCTGAAGCGACCCTTCCCGTTCCTGGCACTCGCTATGGGCCGCAGCCAAGGCCCGACGCCCATCATGCCCGAGCGCCTGGCCATGACCGACCCGAACCAGCAAGTTCGGGAAAGTATCGGCAGCGGCCCCTTCCGCTTCGTCGCCAATGAATGGAACCCCGGCACGCGCGCGCTATGGGTGCGCAATGACGACTACGTGCCGCGCCAGGAACCGCCCAGCGGCCTCGCGGGCGGCCGCGCCGCGCGCATCGAACGCGTCGAATGGACCGTCATCCCCGACAGTTCCACCGCCGCCAGCGCCATGCAAACCGGCGAGCAGGATTACTGGGAATACCCGCTGCACGACCTGCTGCCGGTGATGCGCCGCAACCGCAATCTGGTGGTGGAACAGCGCCTGTTGCACGGCACTTATGGCTGCCTGCGCTTCAACCATCTGCACCCGCCCTTCAACAACGCCGCGATCCGCCGCGCGGTGGCGATGGCGGTGGACCAGCGCGACTATATGCGCGCCGTGGCGGGCGAAGATCCGGCGGGGTGGAGCGAGTGCCTCGGCGTCTTCGCCTGCGGCACGCCGCTGGCCAACGACAATGGCAGCGACGTGCTGCGCGTGCGCAGCATCGACCGTGCGCGTGCCGCCCTGCGTGAGGCCGGCTACAACAATGAACGCGTGGTGCTGGTCGCACCTGGCGACTATCCGCAGATCAACGCGCTCTCGATCGTCACCGCCGATCTGCTGCGGCGCATCGGCATGAATGTGGAACTGGTCAGCGCGGATTGGGGCACGCTGGTGCAGCGCCGCACCTCGCGCGAACCCGTCGAACGCGGCGGCTGGTCCATCTTCCACACCACGGCCAGCGGCGATGCGCTGGACATGCCGCCGGTGCACCTGTTCCTGCGCAGCAATGGCGCGCAGGCCTGGTTCGGCTGGCCCAATGATGCGGAGATCGAGACGCTGCGCGACCAGTGGCTGGGTGCGGCGAACCCCGCGGAATCCCTGCGTATCGCGGCCGCGCTGAATGCGCGCGCGATGCAGACCATGCCCTACGTCCCGCTCGGCTTCTACTGGCAGCCCAGTGCCTGGCGCCGCAACGTGACCGGTGTGTTCCGCGCGCCTGGCACCGTCTTCTGGGGCATCGGCAAGTCATGACCTGAGAGGGACTTGCGCCTGCCGCAGCTTGCGGCAATCTGCCTGTCATTGTGGCGATGCGTGGTATGGTCCGGTGGTTTCCAACCGGCACAGGCCTCGCGCGCCGCGCCGCGTTGCACAAGCATGGCCC
>JAAFHD010000029.1:526-16738 GCA_013298245.1 Alphaproteobacteria bacterium | reverse complement strand
CGGCAAGGGCAGCATGGTGGTCGCATCCGGCCTGCACCTGGCGCTGCCGGGGCATGCCGCGCGCCTGTGCCTGAGCTTCGGCCAAACGCCCGCGATGCCTGACCGGCGGCGGCCGGGCGCCCGCGGTGCGGCCGGCTTGTTGCACCAGGCGGAAGACCAGCTGCGCGCCGTTGCCCAAGGCGCCGCCGGCCCAGACGAGCTTGGTCTGATCGAACTGCGGCCCGGTCATGAAGCGCTGCACCCCGCCATCGGGCATGCATTGAATGACAGCTTTGCCGGCGCCTGCGTCGCGACTGAGGTCTCGCCGGGCCGTTTCGGCGTGCTGCCCCGCGCTGGCCAAGCCATGCCCGCCATGGCCGACGTGCTGCTGTCACTGGAACGCGCGATGCCCGGCCAGGATGTCGGCAGCAAACTGAAGACCACGTCGATCCCTCTGGATGCCGCCGGCCTCAGCGCTGTGCAGGCGGTGCGCGCGGTGCGGCATTGCCTGTCTGTCTATGCCGCGGGTGGTACGGAAGCTGTGCGGGATGCAGGCTTTGCCCAGGGCATCGCCGCCTTCGTCGCCGATGTGGGTGAACGCGCGGAAGCCTTCCGCCGTGCCCTGCGCGAGCAGCGCTTCGCCCTGGAATTCCAACCCATCCTGGATCTGCGTAGCCGCGCCCTGCACCACTACGAAGCGCTGCTGCGCCCGGAAAAAGGCGCGCTGGGCCGTGGCCAAGGCCCGGCCGATTTCGTCAACCTGGCAGAGATGATCGGCCTGACGGAGGAACTGGATCTCGCCGTATTGGACCAGGCGATGCGCAGCTTCCCCAAGCTCTCAGGCGGGCAGCGGATCGCGGTCAATATTTCAGGCCTGTCGATGCAGAGCGAGGGCTTCCGGCGCCAGATGATGGCACGACTGGATGCGCTGCCTGAGGCCGAACAACGCCTGATGGTCGAACTGACCGAAAGCGCCGAGATCGAGCAGGAAGAATCCGCCACCGCCACCATCATCGCGTTGCGCGATCGCGGCATTCCGACCTGCCTGGATGATTTCGGCGCCGGTGCTGCGGCCTTCCGCTACCTCAAGGCCTTTCCGGTGGATTTCGTGAAGGTCGATGGCAGCTTCGTGCAAGCCGCCATGGGCAGTGAGCGCGATCGCAGCTTCGTGGCCTCCATGGTTGATCTGTCGCTGGCCGTGGGTGCCAAGGTCATCGCCGAGCGCATCGAGACGGAGGCGCATGCCACCACCATGGCGTCGCTGGGCGTGGGTTATGGGCAGGGCTGGCATCTGGGCCGGCCGGGCGCCATCCACCCACCGCTGCCACCTAAAGCCGTCGCGCGGAAAAAGCCCGGACAGGAACAATGGGGCTGATCAGAACGGCTTCACGATCACCATGATGACAATGACGATCATCAGCAGCGTCGGTACCTCATTCACCGCGCGCCAGAACACGTTGCTGCCGGGGCGCTGATCGGCTTCGAACTGCTTGCGCGCTTTCGCCAAATACATGTGGAAGCCGGTCATCGCGACGACGCCCAGCAGCTTCACGTGCCACCAGCCGGAGGTCCAGAAACCAAGCCCTGGCGGCGACAGCACCATCACCAGCCCAAACACCCAAGCGGCGATCATCGAAGGGTTCATGATGGCGCGCAGCAGGCGGCGTTCCATCACCACGAAGCGCGCGTGTTCCGCGCCGACAGGCGCGATCTGCATGTGATACACGTAAAGGCGCGGCAGATAGAACAGCCCCGCCATCCAGGCCAGCACCGCCATCACATGCAGCGCCTTGACCCACAGATAGATGCCCGACAGGAAATCCAGCATCAGTTCGACAATCCCAATTCGCGCAGCAGCGCCTGGTTGATCGAGGCCTCCGCCAGGAAGCGCGCGCGGAAGGCAGCGCCTGGCAGGAAAGCGGGGCCTGCATTCAGCCGCGCGGCCGCGGCCTGGAAACCCTCGCTGGCGACGGCTGTGGCGCATGCGGTTTCGATCCGCGCGGCGATCGCGTCCGGCAGCCCCGCAGGCGCCAACAGCCCGCCATAGGTGCTGCCAGTCATGGAGATGCCCAGCTCGGTCGTCGTGCGCAATTCCGGCAGGCCGGGCAGGCGCGTCGTGTTCAATACCGCAAGCGCGGTCAGGCCAGTGCTGGCCGGAATGGTCGCGGCTTCGACGAAAGCCATGATCTGCCCGCCCAGCGCCGCTGTTGCCATTGGCCCGGCACCGGTGAAGGGCACCGCCAACCCGCGCACGCCCGCCGCGCGCAGCAGCTGCGCCATCAGGATGTGCTGCGTGCTGCCCATGCCCGGCACGCCATAAACCAACGCCTCCGGCCCCGTCCGAGCCAGCGCGATCATGCCGGCCATGTCGGAAAATGGCGCGTTGCGGCCCAGGATCAGCACCTGCGGATTGTCATAGACCAGGCACAGATACCGGAACTGGTCGGCCTGATACGGCGTGGCCTGCATGAAGGGCTGCGTGGTGATGGCGTTGTTGGGCGACAGGCCGATCGTGTAGCCATCGGGGCGCGCACGATGCAGCTCGGCATTGCCGATGGCGCCGGCCGCTCCGCCGCGATTCACCGCCACCACCGTTTGGCCCAGCGCACGGGACAATTCGGCCTGCAGCGCGCGGGCCATCAGGTCCGTGTTGCCGCCGGGCGGGAAGGGGATGATCAGCTGGATGGGGCGGGACGGCCATGCATCCTGCGCGAAGGCGGGCGCGGCCAGGGCCAGCAGGACGAACAGAAGCTTCCTCATGGCGCGAAGCCTAGCACGCGTCAGGCCAGGCCCAGCAACCCGGGCAAATCGGCCATGTCAAAGAAGGGGATGGCGCCGGCGGCTTGCAGTGCCTCTGGCGGGGTTTCATGCGCGAAGCCCATCACCACGCAGCCTGCCGCCAGACCGGCGCGCACGCCGGTGATGCTGTCCTCCACCACGACGCAACGCGCGGGGTCCATGCCGCAGGCGCGCGCGGCGGCCAGGTAGATGTCAGGCGCCGGCTTGGGGTGTGGCACATCCTCGAAGGAAAACACGCGGGAGCCGAATGTTTCTGTCAGAGCCAACCGCGCCATCTTGGTGGCCAATTCTTCGCGCGAGGAATTCGACGCGACCGCCACGGGCAGGCGCGCCGCCACGCGATGCACCGCCTCCAGGGCGCCTGGGATCGCCACGGTTTCGCGCGCCAGCAGATCAGCGATCTTGTGGCCAAAGGCGCGTTCCCAGTCACGCGGCAATGGCCCGGTGCGTGCCTCGACCAACGGCCGCATCGCGGGCCAGGCGAGGCCCAAGAATTGCGCGCGCGCCTCGGCAGCGTCCATCACCCAGCCGCGCGCCGACAGTTCCGCTGCGACCAGCCTGTTCACCAGCAATTCGGTGTCCGCCAACACGCCATCACAGTCGAACAGGACAGCGCCGATCACGCCGCCTGCTTCAGCTTCGCATGCGGGCAACCGGTGTGAACCTTTGGGCATTGCCGCGCGCCCGCGAAACTGCACAGTCCGCGTTCGCTGCCCAGCGTGCGCCGCACGAGGCCGGCGATCGCTTCGATGAAGGCCTTGTCGCTGTTCTGGGCCGGCGCGCGAAAATAGCCAGGGACGCCGAATTCCTCTGCCTCCTCGCGGTATTCCACATCCAGTTCCACCAGGGTTTCCGAATGTTCGGACACGAAGGCAATGGGCACGACCAGGATCGCGGTCTTGTCCTTTGCGGCACGTTCGATCTCGGCTTCCGTCGCGGGCCCGATCCATTTCTGCGGTGTGACGCGGGACTGGTAACAGGTGATCCAGTCCAGCCCCGGCAGCGCCAGCGCATCGACCACGCGCAGCACTGTCTGTTCCACCTGCCACTGATAGGGGTCGCCCTGCTTCACGATGGTCTCGGGCAGGCCATGGGCGCTGAACAGCACGCGCAGCGGCACGTCGGCGGGCAGTTCCGCGCGCGCTTTTTCGAACGCGTCCTTCACGATGCGTGCGGTGGCGTCGGCGAAACCACTGTCGGAGTGCCAGCAGCACAAGGTCTGCGTGGGCACTGACAAGCCAACCTTGGCGGCCGCAGCATCCCAGGCGGTCATGCTGCTGCCCGTCGTGGTAGTGGAAAACTGCGGGTAGAGCGGCACCAGCAAGACGCGGTCCGCGCCCCATGCCTTCACTGCGGCCGCCGCTTCATCCGAGAAGGGGTGCCAATAGCGCATTGCGACGAAGCTGCGGAATTCCGCTTCGTCATGCGCCAATGCCGCATCCAGCGTCTGGCCCTGTTCGATGGTCAATTCCAGCAGTGGCGACTTGCCACCCAGCACCATGTAGTTTTCCAGCGCCGCCTTCGTGCGCCGGCGCGCGATGAACTTGCCCAGCCACGGCCGGATAAACCCGGGCACGCGCAGGATGGCGGGATCCATGAACAGGTTTTCCAGGAAGGGCCGCACCGATTCCGGCCGGTCCGGCCCGCCGAGGTTCAGCAGGACAAGCGCGATCTTCTCACGGGCAGGTGCGGCGGTCATCGCCGCGCAGATACCCCCATGGGCGCGGAGTTCAACCCCCGCGCACCAGCCTGAGCAGCGACATCACGTGCTCGATGGGCGTTTCCTTCTCGATCCCATGGCCCAGATTGAAAATATATGGGCGGCCACGCATGGACGACAGCAGCATCCGCGCCTCCGTCTCCAGCGTGGTGCCGCCAGCGATCAGCGCCAGCGGGTCCAGATTGCCCTGCAAGGCCTGGGTGGGTGCCACCTGCTGGGCTGCCCAGCGCGGGTCCATGTGGGTGTCCATGGCCAGGCCCTGCATGCCGGTGCGGGATGCGTAATCTCCGAACAAGGAACCGGCCAGGCGCGGAAAGCCGATCATCGGGATATGCGGCGCGGTCTGTGCGACCGCGCGGCGGATATTGGCCGTCGGTTCAATCACCCAGCGGCGGAACTGGCTGGGAGACAGCAGGCCGGACCAACTGTCGAACAGCATCAACGCCTCGGCGCCGGCTTCGACCTGGCCCAGCAGGTAGTCCACCGTGGCATCGGTCAGGATGCGGATCAGGCGGCCGAAAAACGCAGGATCGGTGTAGGCCAGGTGGCGGGTAAAGGCGAAATCCGACCCACCGCGGCCTTCGACCATGTAGCAGGCGACGGTGAAGGGGCTGCCCGCGAAACCCAGCATGGTGGTGCGGCTGCCCGCTTCATCCAGCGCGTTGCGGGTGATGCTGACGGTGTCGAAAATGCATTGTGCGGCACCGCGCACGCGGGTCACGTCCAGGCGCGACAGGGCCGCGATGTCCTGGATGGGTTCCAGGCGCGGGCCTTCGCCGTCTTCCATCCAGAATTTCTGGCCCAAAGCCCAGGGCACCATCAGGATGTCGCTGAACAGGATGGCGCCGTCCATGCCATAGCGGCGCACCGGTTGCAGTGTCACTTCCGCTGCCAATTCCGGCGTTGTGGCGAGGGCGAGGAAGCTTCCCGCCTCGGCCCGCGTGGCCTTGTATTCGGGAAGGTGCCGGCCGGCCTGGCGCATCATCCAGGCGGGGGGCGGCCACACGGCTTCACCAGCCAGGGCACGCAGAATGGGCTTCGTTGTCGCGTTCATCCCGCTCACTATCAGCCATAAAACAAGTTTTAAGATAGATGTGGTTGTTTGTAGGGGGTGTGGATAGCGTGAAACCCCGGTCAGGTTCGGGCTGTCCACGCGGTATTGGCGCGGCCGGGGCCAAGCTTTTGCGGGGCTGCGCGATGTTGTCCACGGGATTCAGGTTTGCCGTATGGGGTGACAGCGCGTTTACCAAATTGTGCCATCGCTCCCCGACCTGAGACCGGCGCCCCCACCGGGGTTGAAACATCCCCATTGCCCACAGTGATTCCCGCTTTCGCGCACAGCGCTCTGGCCTCTCTGCCGCAGGCTGCCTAGTCTGCCCGCATGGACCAACGCGGCATCAACCTGCACCTGGTGTCGGACAGCACCGGCGAGACGCTGAACAGCATCGCCCGCGCCATCCTGGCCCGCTTCGAAAACCACCAGGTGGTGCATCACCGCTGGTCCCTGGTGCGCAGTCGTATGAACCTGGACCGCGTGCTGGAAAGCATGGAGCACGAGCCCGGCCCCGTGTTGTTCACCCTGGTAGACCAGTCGCTGCGCCACGCGTTGGAAGAAGCCTGCGCCCGGCTGCATGTGCCCTGCCTTTCCGTGCTGGACCAGGCGATGGATTTGTTGGCGCGCGAAATTGGCGCGCCCGCCAAACCCAAGCGCGGCGCGCAGCACGTGATGGACAGCGATTATTTCCGCCGGATCGACGCCATGCATTACGTGCTGGCCCATGATGATGGCCAAGGCACCGCCGGCATCACGGATGCGGATGTGGTGCTGGTGGGCGTGTCGCGGTCATCCAAGACGCCGACCTGCTTCTACCTGGCCAATCGCGGCATCAAGGCGGCCAATGTGCCGTTGGTCCCGGGCGCGCCCTTGCCAGCGGAACTGAACCTGGCCGCCTGCCCGGTGGTGGGCCTGACGATCGATGTGCATGCGCTGATCGAAATCCGCCGCCATCGCCTGAAGCTGATCGGCGCCCCCGGCTTGCGCCAGGACGAAACAGATTACGTGAACGAAGAGGCGGTGAAGGCGGAAATCATCGCCGCCCGGCGCCTGTGCAGCGCGAATGGCTGGCCGGTGGTGGATGTCACCCGGCGCAGCATCGAAGAAACCGCAGCCACAGTGCTGCAACAGGTGGAAATCTGGCACCGCAAGCGTGGCACCCATGTGGAACCCGCGCCGCAGGATCCTGCGGCGGCGGTGCTGGGTGGCGGCGGTTGATCCAGGCCGATGCGCCGCGGCTGATCCTGGCCAGCCAGTCCAGCGCGAGGCAGGCCTTGCTGCGCGCGGCGGCGCTGCAGTTCGAAGCCATGCCAGCGGCGGTGGATGAGGATGCGTTGAAGGCGTCAGCGCGTGCCGAGGATGCGCGGCCCGAAGACGCAGCCGTGATGTTGGCCGATGCGAAGGCCGCGCGCATTGCCCGGCGCCACCCCGATGCGCTGGTGATCGGCGCCGACCAGTTGTTGGTGTGTGATGGCGCCTGGTTCGACAAACCTGTGGATGCCGTAGCTGTCGCGGACCATCTGCGCGCGCTGGCTGGGCGGACGCATCTCCTGGTGAACGGCGTGGTCGCGCATCGGCATGGTCAGCGCGTGTGGCAATTCGCCGGCCGTTGCGCGCTGACCATGCGCCCGCTTTCCGAGAAATTCATCGCCGCCTATGTCGCGGCGGAGGGCGAAGCTGCGCGCCATTCGGTCGGCGGTTATCGGCTGGAAGGGCCGGGCGTGCACCTGTTCACCCGCATCGAGGGCGAACACAGCGCCATTCTTGGCCTGCCCATGTTGCCTTTGCTGGCCTTTCTTCGCCAACACGGTGTCTTGGCGGATTGACGCGGCGCCACGCCATCCCCTAATCATTGCGCGTCCGCGGCGTTCGCGCGCGGGCCACTCCCACAGCGATATCATGGCACCGCCGGCCCGGCCGGACCCCGCCTCAACGCCATGAAGCGCCCAGAACGCGGAACACACGCGCAATGCATTTGTCTGAACTCAAGACCAAAACCCCGCCCGAATTGCTGGCCTTCGCCGAGGAAGTCGGCGTCGAAAACGCATCCACCCTGCGCAAACAGGATATTCTTTTTGCGGTGCTGAAGGCGCTGGCTGAGAATGACCAGGCCATCTACGGCGATGGCACGCTGGAAATCCTGCCCGATGGCTTTGGCTATCTGCGCAGCCCAGAAGCGAATTTCCTGTCAGGCCCGGATGACATCTATGTCTCGCCCGCCCAGGTGCGCCGCTTCGGCCTGCGCACGGGTGACAGCGTGGAAGGCCAGATCCGCGCGCCCAAGGATGGCGAGCGGTATTTCGCGCTGTTGAAGGTCAACACCGTCAACTTCGAACAGCCCGACGCGCTGCGCCACCGCATCAACTTCGACAACCTGACGCCGCTCTACCCCACGCGCCGGTTGAAGATGGAAAATGCCGAGGTCGAGAGCGTCGGCAAGGGCCCCACCAAGGACAATACGCATCGCGTGATCGACCTGATCGCGCCGATCGGGATGGGGCAGCGCGCGTTGATCGTCGCACCGCCGCGCACCGGCAAGACGGTGATGCTGCAGAACATCGCCAAGTCCATCACCGCCAATAACCCTGACGTGTTCCTGATGGTGCTGCTGATCGACGAGCGGCCGGAGGAAGTGACGGATATGGCGCGCACCGTGCGCGGAGAGGTGGTGGCCAGCACCTTCGACGAGCCCGCGACCCGCCACGTGCAGGTGACGGAAATGGTGCTGGAAAAGGCCAAGCGCCTGGTGGAGCACAAGCGCGATGTGGTGATCCTGCTGGACAGCATCACGCGTCTGGGCCGCGCCTATAACTCGGTGGTGCCGTCGTCCGGCAAGGTGCTGACGGGTGGTGTGGACGCCAACGCGCTGCAACGGCCGAAGCGCTTCTTTGGTGCTGCGCGCAACATCGAAGAAGGTGGATCGCTGACCATCATCGCGACCGCGCTGATCGACACCGGCAGCCGGATGGACGAAGTGATCTTCGAAGAGTTCAAGGGCACCGGCAACAGCGAAATCGTGCTGGACCGCAAGCTGTCGGACAAGCGCACCTTCCCTGCGATCGATATCCTGAAATCCGGCACCCGCAAGGAAGAGCTGCTGGTGGATCGGGGCACGCTGTCGAAGATGTGGGTGCTGCGGCGTATCCTGAACCCGATGGGCACGCAGGACGCGATGGAATTCCTCTTGGACAAGCTGAAATACAGCAAGTCCAACCAGGATTTCTTTGATGCGATGAACACGTAGCCTTCACCGCATCAAGCGATGTATAGCGCGCCTCCGGCGCGACGCGACGAACACCTGATGTGGCGGCGTGCCGGGAGTTTCGTGTAGACTCCCGTCATGCTTGCCGTGCCGCCAGAATTGGAAGCGCTATGCCGTCGCTTCGGCGTGCGGCAACTCGACCTGTTCGGGTCCGCGGCGCGCCAAGTGGATTTCGACCCCGAGACGTCTGACATCGACATCCTGGTCGAATACGCCGCTGGGGTTCGCCCGTCCCTTCAGGATTTTCTCGATTTGCGCGGCGAATTGGAAGCGCGCTTCGCACGGCCTGTGGACCTGGCCATGGCCACCGCCATTCGCAATCCGTATCTCAAGGCTGCGATCACCGCCGATAAGCGCACGCTTTATGCAGCGTGATGCCACCGGTCTTTTGTGGGACGCCCATGAGGCCGCAGCAGCGATTGCCCAGTTCTTGGCTGGCTGCGATGAAAACGCCTACCTGGCTGACCGCCTGCTACGGTCAGGTGTCGAACGCCAGTGCGAGATCATCGGCGAAGCGTTGAATCGCTTTTCGCGCATCGCGCCAGAACTGGCAGCGCGCATCCCGGAACTGTCGAAGGCTGTCGCTTTCCGCAACTTGCTGATCCATGGCTATGCAACGGTCGATGACGGCCTCGTCTGGCGCACCGCGACAACGGACATCCCCATCCTGCGCGAGCGCCTCGCGGCGCTGCTGGCGGAAATCACCAACCCCTGGAAATCCTAGCGCCACGGGCGTAACAACCGCCCCCATGCAGACCGCCTTCGCCCGCCGCGCCGACATCACCCGCAACACGGCGGAAACGCGCATCCACGCCAGCATCAACCTGGACGGCACGGGCACCGCCGACATCACCACCGGCATCGGCTTCCTGGACCACATGCTGCACGCCTTCGCGCGGCATTCCATGATCGACATCACGCTGCGTGCCGAGGGCGACCTGCACATCGACATGCACCACACCACCGAGGATGTCGGCATCGTCCTCGGCCAGGCCATCCGCGCCGCACTCGCCGAAAAGCGCGGCATCCGCCGCTACGGCCACGCCGTGGTGCCGATGGACGAAGCGCTGGCCGAATGCGCGCTGGACATTTCCGGCCGCCCCTTCCTGGTCTGGCAGGTGCCCTTCACCGCGCCCAAGGTAGGTGCGATGGACACCGAACTGTTCGAGGAATTCTTCCGCGCCTTCGCCATGCAATCCGGCATCACGCTGCACATGATGCTGCGCCACGGCACCAACACGCACCACGTCGCCGAAGCCTGTTTCAAGGCCGCCGCTCGCGCGCTTCGTGCCGCCGTCGAACCGGACGCCCGTTTGGGTGATGCGGTGCCCTCGACCAAGGGCGTATTGGAGGCGTGATGCGCGCCTTCGCCGTTCACGTCCCGCCCACCGGCACCAACCGCCCCGCCCTTCTGCTGGAAGAGCGCTTTTCCTGGTGGGCGCTGGTCTTTGGCCCCTTGTGGCTGCTGCGCCATCGCATCTGGGTCTGGGGCGTTCTGGGCCTGGTGCTGATCATCGCTGGCCCGTGGCATCTGGGCATTGCCGTGCATCTGTTGTGCGGCCTGTGCGGCACGGATTTGCGCGCGGCCGCCCTGGCCCGCCGTGGCTGGGTGGTCGAAGCCGTCGTCGTCGCCGATGACGATGACACCGCCTTGCGCCGCGTGTTGGCCGCCCGCCCAGCCTTGGCCGGCCTGTTCCGATCATGATCGCGGTCATTGATCCTGGCAGCGGCAACCTGGCCTCCGTCGCCCGCGCGTTGGAAAAAGTCGGCGCCCCCGACATTCGCATCACCCGCGACCCCGATGTGGTACGCCAGGCCGACCGCGTGGTGCTGCCAGGCCAGGGCGCCTTCGCCGCCTGTCGCGATGGGCTGGTCGGCCTGGAAGCGGTGCTGGACGAACATATCCGCCATCGCGGCCGCCCGTTCCTCGGGATTTGCGTCGGGATGCAGCTGATGGCCGAACAGGGGCTGGAACACCGCGTGACGCAAGGCCTGGGCTGGTTGCCCGGCGCCGTCGCGCCCATGGATCCGCGCGGGGCCGATGGCACCCCCCTGCCCTTGCCGCAAATGGGCTGGAACAGGCTGGACATCCAATACCCGCACGCCCTGCTGACCGGCCTGGCGCCGGACGCACATGCCTATTTCGTGCACTCTTATGCGTGGATGTGTGGCAGCACACGGCATGTGGTGGCCACGACCGACTATGGTGGCCCGGTTGTTTCGGTGGTGGCGGCGGACAATATCTTCGGCACGCAGTTCCATGTGGAGAAGTCAGGCGCCACCGGCCTGACCATCCTCCGCAACTTTCTGGAGTGGTCGCCTTGAGCGAGATCGCCGCGCACAAGACGCTGGTCGAACGCTGCGAAAAGCTCTCCGCGCAGGACATCGTGGAACTGTGCGACGCGACGAATGATTCCATCATCGAGGGCGGCGGCTTCGGCTGGATCGAGCCGCAGGGGCGCGAAACCCTGGAACGCCATTTTCGCGGCGTGCTGCTGGTGCCCGACCGCGAACTGTATATCGCGCGCCTGGACGGCCGGGTGGTCGGCAGCGCCCAGCTGGTCCGCCCGCCGCGCAACAATGAAGCGCAGTCGGTGGGCGCCACCCTCACCCATGTCTATATCGCGCCCTATGGCCGCGGGCATGGGCTGGCGCGCGGCATGGTCGCGCTGGCGGAAGAGCGCGCCTATGGCCTGGGCCATCGCGTCATGAACCTGGATGTGCGTGAAACCCAGGAAACCGCCATCCATCTGTTTGAATCGCTGGGCTACCGCCAATGGGGCCGGCACCCGGCCTATGCCAAGGTGAAGGGCCAGATTGTCGCAGGCCTTTACTACTACAAGGCCCTGGCCGCGCCGCGCCGGGGCGCCCGCGCCTGATGCCTTTCACACTATACCCGGCCATTGACCTGAAGGCCGGCCAGGTTGTCCGCCTCAAGCGCGGCGACATGGCGCAGGCCACCGTCTATGCCGAAGACCCCGCTGCCCAGGCGCGCAGCTTCCAGGACCAGGGCTTCACCTGGGTGCATGTGGTGGACCTGGACGGCGCCTTCGCCGGCAAGCCCGCCAATGCCGAAGCCGTCAGCGCCATTCTGGCCGCGACCGGCCTGCCGGTGCAGCTGGGCGGCGGTATCCGTTCCATGGCCACCGCCGAAGCCTGGCTGGCCGCCGGCGTGGCCCGCATCATCCTGGGCAGCGTGGCGGTGAAGGACCCCGGCTTCGTGCGCGACGCCTGCCGCGCCTTCCCCGGCCGCGTGGCGCTGGGCATCGACGCCAAGGGCGGCATGGTGGCCACGGAAGGCTGGGCGGATGTGTCGGACATCCCCGCCCTGGACCTGGCCCGCCGCTTCGAGGATGCCGGCGCCGCGGCCATCATTTTCACCGATATCGAACGCGATGGGATGCTGGGCGGCGTGAATGTCGCCGCAACCCGCGCGCTGGCCGGGGCGGTGCGGGTGCCGGTGGTCGCGTCGGGCGGCGTGGCTGGCGTGGCGGACCTGACGGCGTTGCGGGCGGCGCCGGAGGGCATTGCGGGGTCGATCCTGGGCCGCGCGCTGTATGATGGGCGGCTGTCGGCGCCGGAGGCCCTGGCCGCCACGCTGTGACAATGCCGCCACAGTGTCTCAGGGATGTCGCGCTCGGGTGACATGCATGGTTGCCGAATGACACACGAACGGACAATAGTCTCGGCGGACCCGTGTATCCGGCATTGCGTGCTGGCCATGCGGTCGGGTTCACACAGTGTCTCCCGGGGGGCCGGGGATGCTGAGGGTCAAGATCACCGGCCGGGAGACCGGCCTCTGAGGAGGTTTTTCAATGCGTAAGATCCTGCTGGGTACGACGGCAGTGGTTGCGGCGGGCATGCTGTCCGCTGTGGTCACCCCCGCCGCCGCCCAAACCGCGCCGACCGTGCGTATCGGTGGCTCGATGGCCGCTTACTGGGGCTACACGCTGCAGAACGGTCGTAGCAACAACTCCGGCCTGGCCGGTGGCACCACGCAGCAGCTGACCACGGGTTCCGTGGGCGGCACCGCGCAGAACCTGGGCGGCCTGGCCATCACTGGTCCGATCCCGGCCGCTGGCGGCACCGTTGGTGGCCCGCTCGCAGTCGGCGCCGCGCCGGCTGGCATCGACGGCGCGACCCGCATGGGCACGACCGATTTCGTGGTCCTGCCGGCAATCAACTTCCTGATCGACGCGAAGCTGGCCAATGGCCTGGCTTACGGCGCTCAGATCGCGCTGAACATGAACAGCCTCGAAGGCCGTCAGTTCACGCAGCGCCGTTCCTCGGCTCCGCGCACGACGATGTCGATCGACGAAGCGTGGATCTACATGCGTCACCCGACCTTCGGCGAAATCCGCTTCGGTGACGAAGACGGCCCCGTCGGCGGTCTGATGAACGCGGGCTGGATCACCGGCTTCGGCACGGGCGGCGTGTTCGGCGCATGGGAGCAGTTCGGCACCCGCGCGGCCAACAACCGCACCATGACGGCTCCGGGCGGCATCGGCGACAACTCCAAGATCGTCTACCTGTCCCCGCAATACTTCGGCTTCGACTTCGGCGCCTCCTTCTCGCCCAACCTGGGTGAAGGTGGTTCGTCGGGCTGCCCGAACGACATCGCGTCCGCCTCGTGCGACCGCGCATGGGCGTTCCGTGGCGCCTCGGGCGCCGGCATCACCGCCGCCGGTGGCTCGATCGGCGCTCGCCGCAACGAGTTCCAGCTGTCCGCCCGCTACCGCGGCGAGATCATGCCTGGCCTCGGTGTGCAGGCCTCGGTCGGCTACCTCGGTTCGGCCGCTGCGCGTGACATCACCAACGCCGGCGCCTCGGCCCGCACCATGCGCGGCCTGGACGTTTGGATGTTCGGTGCACAAGCCAGCTACGCCGGCTTCACGGTGGGCGCTGCCTACTCGACCGGTGCATTCAACTGGTTCTGGGGTAACCTGATCCGCGGCAGCCGCAACGGCCAGCAGGTCACTGCCGGTATCCAGTACACGATGGGTCCTGTGACCGTCGGTGGTAACATCGTCTCCGGCCTGTTCGAAGGCGGGGCGCGTTCGGCCTTCGACCCGGCGACGGGTGCGGTCAACGCGCTGGCCCCCGGCTCCGCCGGTACGGCGATGCAGCGCCGCTGGGGCTGGGGCGTGGGCGCCAACTACCGTCTGGCTCCTGGCCTCGACCTGATCGCGGAGTATGCCTACCACTCCATCCGCGAGCCGCTGGTCAACCCGGACATCAACCTGGCGGGTGCCGCTGCGGCAGCGAACGCTGGCCGTCGTGCGCAGACCCAGGTGCTCCTGGTCGGCACGCGCCTGGCTTTCTGAAGCCAGGACGGGTCTCGAACCTGATCGGGGACGGCGGGCAACCGCCGTCCCTTTTCTTTTGCCCGAACGGTCTGTAAACAACCGCCCATGAAAACGCCGATCATCCTGATCGCAGCCGCCGTGCTGCTCACCGCCTGCTCCTCAGGCCGCCTGCAGGAGCGCGATGAATTCGGCACTGATGACCAGCGCGAGCTGATCCTGCGCCAGACCGGCGCCAACCCGCGCGATGCGGGCCTGGTTCTGTTCGGCGTGGATCGTTCCCGCCAGCAGGCGGAAGCGGGCGGCACCGGCGGCGGCATTTCCGTCAACGCCTTCCTGTGGCGCGCCACGCTGGAAACGCTGTCCTTCATGCCGCTGGCCAGCGCCGATCCCGCCGGCGGCGTGATCATCACCGACTGGTATGCGCCACCCAACGCGGACAATGAGCGCTTCAAGGCCCAGGCCTATGTGCTGAGCCGCCAGCTGCGCTCCGATGGCGTGCGCGTGCAGATCTTCCGCCAGGTGCTGCGCGGCGGGCAGTGGGTGGATGCTCCTGCCTCTGCCGGCACCAATTCCGAAATGGAAGACCGCGTCCTGTCGCGCGCGCGCGAATTGCGCGGCATGGTCGCCAGCCGCTGATCCGGCGGAGAGATTTTCTCTCCCGCCCCGATATCAGCCCAGCGCGACCTGACCTAAGGTCGCGTCATGACCAGCCGCTTCGCGCCCCTCTCCCCCGACAGCATGACGCCTGCGCAAGCGCGCGTCGCGCAATCCATCGCCGGCACGCGCGGTGGCAATGGCGCCCGTGGGCCGTTCAACATGTGGCTGCGCGTGCCCGAATTGGCCGACCGCATGCAGCAGGTCGGCGCCTATATCCGCTACGAAGCGAAGGTCGGCGCGAAGCTGGTCGAATTCGCCATCTGCGTCACAGCGCGCCGCTGGAATGCCGCCTATGAATGGCACGCCCATGCGCCGCTGGCGGTGAAGGCCGGGCTGAACCCCGCGCACTTGGCCGCGCTGGCGCGCGACGAAGCGCCCACCGGCCTGGATGCCACGGAATCCCTGGTCTATCGCGTGGCCATGGCACTCGGCGCCGAGGGCGCGCTGGATGACGCATTGTTCGCCACCGCGCGCGACGCGCTGGCCGAAGACGGCTTGACGGAAATCGTGCTGACCTGCGGCTACTACACCGCCGTCGCGTTCACCCTGAACGTCGCGCGCGTGCCGCTGCCCGAGGGCGGCGTGCCCTGGTTCATCCCTACGCCCTGAGCCGCCACCCGCTGCGCACCAGGCGCAGCACCCAGAACCACATCACTGTCGTCACCACTGCCAGTGCCAGCAGGCCCAGCCATGGCCGGCCATCCGCATGGCCCGTCAGACCTGCGCGGAAGGCATCCATCATCCAGAACAGCGGGTCGATATAGGCGATGTGCCGCACACCATCGGGCAGCCTATGGATCGAATAGAAGGTGCCTGAAAGAAACGCCAAGGGCGTGATGACGAAGTTGGTGACCGCGGCCAGCTGGTCGATCTTTTCGGCCCATAACCCTGCCAACACGCCCAGGAGCCCCATCAGCGCCGCCGCAAAGAAGGCCGCCAAAAACATCAGCGGCACATCGGCCCAGGTAAACCCTGCGAAGGGCGATATCGCCGCTATCGCCACCACACCCACCGCCATGCCGCGCACGATGGCACCCGCCACCAGCCCGCCCAGAAACGCCGCCGGTGGCAAGGGCGCCATCAGCAGGTCCACAAGGTTGCCCTGCATCCGCGCGATAGCCAGCGACGACGACGTATTGGCAAAGGCGTTCTGCGCGATCGCCATCATCGCCAGCCCCGCGCCCAGGAAGGCGACGTAAGGCGTGCCATCCACTTCTCGTTTGGCATCGCCCAGCGCCAGCACGAACACCGCCAGGAACAGTAGCGTGGTCACCACCGGCGCGCCCAATGTCTGCGCCCAGACTTTCAGGAAGCGCGATACCTCGCGCCACAACAGGGTGGAAAATCCAATCATTATGGGGTTCATGCGGCGCGCCTTTTCGTGTGCCACATTGCCCAAATGGCCCGAGACGACAAGCGACGCCCGCGCATGGCC
>JAAFHD010000029.1:0-516 GCA_013298245.1 Alphaproteobacteria bacterium | reverse complement strand
ATGGCCGGCCCGCCCCCGGATGAGGCGCGGCTGCGCGAAGCGGCGCTGGCGCATCTGGCGCGTTTTTCCGCGACGGAAGCCGGCCTGCGCCGCGTGCTGCAGAACCGCGTGCGCCGCTGGGCGCGCGCCGCGGAAGCCGAAGGCCAGGACGTCGACACGACCGCGCCGCTCGCCGCTGCCATACGCGTCGCCGCCAGCATGGTGAAGGCCGGCGCCGTGGATGACGCCGCCTTTGCCCAGGCTCGCGCGCGGCGCCTGGCCCGTGGCGGGCGCTCTCGGCGCGCCACCGCAGCACACCTGGCGGCGAAGGGCGTGGACGGCGCCACCGCCGCCGCCGCGCTGGACGCAGCACCCGATGAAAACGACGCTGCCCTGATGTTCTGCCGCCGCCGCCGCATCGGCCCCTTCGCCGCCACCACGCCCGATGCCGCGCTGCGCCTGCGCTGGCTGGGCATGCTGGCGCGCGGCGGGTTTTCGCGCGATGTCGCCGCCCGCGCCCTGGCCACGCCGCGCGAT
>JAAFHD010000289.1 GCA_013298245.1 Alphaproteobacteria bacterium | reverse complement strand
ATTGTGTGTCGCGGGTGTCGTTTTCCTCGCGCACGGCGTCGGCGATGATGGCGCGGAAGGTGGCGTCCAGCCGCGCCAGTTCATCGGCGCTGCGGCTGCGCAGGTCGACGTCGATGCGGACCTCGTTCGGGATGGCGTTGACCGAGGTGCCGCCCGCCACGATCGACACGCAATGCGTGGTTTGCGGTTCGCGCGGAACGGGGATCGCGCCGATGCGTTGCGCCGCCACGGCCATGGCGTACATCGGATTCACCAGGCCGAAGGCGCCGAAGCTGTGGCCGCCGGGGCCGCGGAACGCCACGCGGTAGCGCTTGGAACCGACGCCCGAGGTGACGATGCGATCAACCTCCGGGCTGTCCACGGTGAGGAAGGCGTCGATCTTGCCGGCGTGGCGACCCTTGGTGAAAAGGTGTCGCACGCCGCGCAGGTCGCCCAGGCCCTCTTCGCCCACATCGCCCACGAACAGGATGTCCGCGCGGGTGCGGATGCCGGCGCTGTCCATGGCGCGCAGGAAGGCCAGGTTCACGGCCAGGCTGCGCGTGTCATCGCCGACGCCTGGCGCCATCAGTTTGGTGCCATCACGCCGCACGCGCACATCGGTGCCGGCGGGGAAGACGGTGTCCAGATGGGCGGCCACCACCAGGGTTTCGCCATTGCCGAAGCCGCGACGGCGACCCATCACGTTGCCCACTTCGTCCTGTTCCACCTCCTCCAGGCCGTGGTCGCGCAGCATGGCCAGGTAGGCTTCGGCGCGTGGGGCCTCGCCGAAGGGGGGCGCGGGGATTTCGGTCAGGCGAATGATGTCCGCGACGGTGTCGTCATGCTGCGCGCGCATCACGGCGCAGGCCAGCTTGAAGCGGTCATGCGCGAAGATGGCGGCGGTGTCGGACATCAGCCGGGCCGGGCGCCGGTGAGTTCGACCATGGCGCGCCAGCGCGGGGCCTCGGCGCGGATGAAGGCCTCGGCCGCGGCGGGGCTGGGCTGCGTGACGGGGACGTAGGCCAGGCGCGCCAAAAGGGTGGCGAATTCCGGCTGGGCGGCGATGCGTTGCAGGGCGTTGAAGATGCGCATGAGTTCGGGCTCCGGCGTGGCCGGGTGCATCATCAGCATGTTCCAGGTGCGGATGTCGATCTGCGCGGTGGCGGGTGTTTCGCTGAAGCCCGGCACGTCCGGCAACAGCGCCAGGCGCGTGCCGGCGGAGACGGTCATCGGGCGCAGCTGGCCGCCCTGGATGGGGCCCAGGAAAGTGGCGGGCAGGTCGCAGGCGAAATCGACCTCGCCGGCGAGGATGCCGGCCACGGTTTCGGCGCCGCCGCGATACGGGACGTGGATGGTCTCGACACCGGCCGCGCGGCTGATGGCGGCGACGGTGAAGTGGGAGACGGTGGTGACGCCACTGCCGGCCAGGCGCATGCGGCCAGGGTTGGCGCGGATGGTGGCGATGACGTCGGAGAGGTTCGACCAGTTCTCGCGCCGCGCGCGTTCGGTGTTGGCGACGCAGAGGACGGCGCTGTCGGTGATTTGCGTGAGCGGGCGGAGGTCGCGGATCGGGTCGAAGGGGAGGGTCTGCAAGAGCGGCGTGGCGAGCAAGGTGGCGGCGCCGATGATGCCGAGCATGGTGCCGTCCGACGGGCCCTTCGCCACCGCATCGGCGCCGACAATGCCGCCGCCGCCGGCGCGGTTTTCGACCACGACGGTTTGGCCGTCCAGCGCGGGGGAGAGGCGTTCGGCGAGGATGCGGCCGAGGCCGTCGACGGCGCCGCCGGGGGGGAAGGGGACGATGACGCGCAAGGGGCGGCGGGGTTGCGCGAGCGCGGGGGTGGTGAGGAGGAGGGGGGTGGTGAGGAGGGTGCGGCGGGGGGTCATCATGAGGGTAATGCTGCGGTGCGGCACATGGGGAGGTCAAGGAGGGATGGTGATAGAGTTTGGAAAGAGGCATTCGAACATTCCAGCCCAAAATCCAGGAACTGCTGCCGACGCACCTCACCGGCGCGTTAAGTCTTTTTCTGGTTCAATTTTCTATCACTCAGCATCGCGCATGACGACGACACCCGCGATACCGGGTATCTCTTTGCTTTCGGTATCGGCGATACCTTCTGCGCGACGGCTGGCAAGGCCAAGTGCGAATTCAACCAT
Organism: Alphaproteobacteria bacterium; assembly: GCA_013298245.1. Taxonomy (GTDB): domain Bacteria; phylum Pseudomonadota; class Alphaproteobacteria; order Acetobacterales; family Acetobacteraceae; genus Rhodovarius. The sequence continues at coordinate 2,831 of JAAFHD010000289.1, read as the reverse complement.
CGGATGAAGACCTTGCCGCAAACCACGCGCGTCCGGATCACCGACGTCGAGGGCGTACACCTCGCGCAGCAGCGCGATGCCCGAGGCCGCCATCGCGGGTGTGCCGCCACCTGGTCGTACGCCGCTTCCGCCACTGCACAGAAGGCAGTGCAGTGGCATCGAATGGAGGCAATGCTTATCGAACGTCTTGTCGGGCATGGTGGCGGCGACCGCATTGGCGTCCGCCAGGCTGATACCGAAGCCGTGGATGTGATCGGGACTGCTTGGGGAAAGCGAGCCGCATACATGCGGTATGCGGCTGGTTTGCCGGACATGATTGTAGAAAGCGTAAAGCGCAGGCACGTTCTGTTGCTTCGCCGTAGCAAGCAATTGGTCTATCTGACGAATTGGCGGCGTGCGTTTGCCGATGTTTTGGTCGAGCTTCAAATAGCTCCGTTCGCTATTTTCGAGCCGCTTCGCTTGGACGAGCATCGTCAGCGACTGGCTGCCATTCGCGTTGACAAACGACCAGAGCCAATCGGCACCTGTTTGGGCCTCCTCGAGCTTGTTGAATGCGACCACCTGCACATGGCCGGGATAGTTTGTCTGAAGATCGAGAAGGATGGTCTCAGTGATCGTTTCCTCGTTGAACGAAAGGCCGGCAACCTTGGCGGCGCCGCGCTTGGTCCACACCATGCGCGCAAGACCCAGGAGGAAGACCTGCTCAACGGTCAGCTTGTTCATGCAAGGCCTCCGACCAAATCGCGTTTTCCTCAAAGCTGCCGCGCCGCTTGGCCTAGCTCGCGTAGCTTCAGCCGCAGCGCCCGCTCACCTTCGAGCAGCACGTACTCGCCCCGATCCATCGCGCCGAAGCCTGCCTTCGCCGCGCGAACCAGCCGCGCCGGCGCTGCCGGCGGCTTTTCCAACCGAGCGAGCACGCGCAGCGAATCCCGCTCCGAAAGCGCAAGCCTCTCGGGATCCGCAACACGGCCGCTGCTACCACGGGCACGGGGCGTGGCCCCTCCTCTCCACGACATTCTACCGCACACACCAACCCCCGCCAAACCGTCGCGCAGCGGGTCTCGAATCCAAACCCACCCCGATATCATTGACCTACCGCCATCACTGCCTACAATGATATCATGCCTCCCCACACCAGCATCACCATCCGCAACCTCGAGCCCAGCACCAAGCAGCGCCTGCGCCTGCGCGCCGCCCGTCATGGCCACTCCATGGAAGCCGAAGCCCGCGCCATCCTCCAGCACAGCCTGGCCCATGAACCCGCGGCCGAACCCCTGAACCTGGCCGAAGCCATCCGCAGGCGCATGGCGCCCCTCGGCGGTGTCGAGCTCGTCCTGCCGGCGCGCGAGCCAGCGCGTGACCCGCCCGACTTCGAATGATCATCCTCGACACCAACGTCATATCCGAGCTGATGCGGCCTACCCCGCACCCCCCGGTGTTCGACTGGGTCGCTGCCCAACCCACCTCGGCGCTCTACACAACCAGCATCAACCAGGCAGAAATCCTGGCCGGCATCGCCCGCCTGCCGCAAGGCCGGCGGCGCACAGCGCTGGCGGAAACCGCTGTGCTGATCTTCGCCGAACAATTCCCCGGCCGCGTCATGCCAATCGACAGCCGCGCCGCATCGCACTACGCCGCGATCGTGCAGACGCGCCGCGCCGCAGGCACCCCGATCAGCGCCTTTGACAGCTTGATCGCCGCCGCCACGCTGGCCGCTGGCGCCACCCTCGCCACCCGCAACACCAGCGATTTCGCCGGCTGCGGCATCCCCCTCATCAACCCGTGGCAGCTGCCCTGAGCCACACCGGAGCCGCCCCCATGGACCCCACCCTGCGCCTGCACCCCGATGATGGCGTGCTGATCGCCCGCCGCACGCTGCTTGAAGCCACGCCCGGCATCGGCAACCGCCAGCGCATCCCCGCCGGCCACAAGGTCGCCACCCGCGGCCACACCGTGGGCGAGGCTGTGCGCCGCTACGGCCAGATCATCGGCTTCGCCACCCAGCCCATCGCGCCTGGCGATTGGGTCCACACGCACAACCTGGCCATGGGCGATTTCGCCCGCGACTACGCCTGGGGCGTCGATGCCCGCGCGCCCGAACCCGTGGCTGTGCCCGCGCATTTCCAAGGCATCCGCCGCGCCGATGGCCGGGTGGCCACGCGCAACTGCATCGGCATCATCACCAGCGTGAACTGCTCCGCGCATGTCGCGGACCTGATTGCGCGGGCGTTTACCAAAAACCCGTTCCAGCCAGGGCCGGACCCGCTGGCCGACTACCCGCATGTCGATGGCGTCGTCGCCCTCACCCACAAGACCGGCTGCGGCATGACCGAGGGCGAGCCGCTGACCCTGCTGCGCCGCGTGCTGGCCGGCTTCGCGCGCCACCCCAATTTCAGCCATGTCATCGCGATCGGCCTGGGCTGCGAGGTCAACCAGCTGGGCGGCCTGCTGGAAGAACAGCGCCTGGCCGGGCGGCTGCGCACACTCACCATCCAGGACGCGGGCGGCACGCGCCGCACGGTGGAAGCCGGCATCGCCTTCGTGCGCGAAGTGCTGGCCGAATCCAACACTGCACGGCGCGAACCCGTGCCGGTCAGTGAGCTATGCGTGGCTTTGCAATGCGGCGGCAGTGACGGCTATTCCGGCATCACCGCCAACCCCGCCTTGGGTGCCGCCAGCGACCTGGTGGTGCGCCATGGCGGCACCGTCATCCTGTCCGAATCACCCGAAACCTACGGCGCCGAACACCTGCTGACGCGCCGCGCCGTCTCCCGCGAAGTGGGCCAGAAACTGGTCGATGTGATGCATTGGTGGGAGGACTACACCGCCCG